>NZ_JBHXMY010000038.1:5837-20740 GCF_042720195.1 Nocardia sp. NPDC058497
CCCACACCCTCCCCCGCGGGCCCCTGGTCCGGGGGCGTCGCCGCGGGGGGCCGTCCGCGGGGGGGGCCCGCGGGCGCGGCGCGGGGGGCCGGCCCCCCCCCCCCCCCCCCGCCCTGATGAGCGCGCCCGACGTGCCGGAGGGGTTCGGCAGGCTGGCCGAGGAGAGCGCGACCTACCAGCCGAAAGTCGGTGCGCGGGTGGCCTTCTCGGCCCTGTTCGACCGGCCTGGCCGTCGGGCGAAGGCGCTGAAGGTGCCGGTGTTCTACGCGATCGCCGAGAACGATTCGATCGCGCCGCCCGCCCCGACTCGCAAGGCCGCCGAGCGCACCAAGCACGCGGTGGTCAAGCAGTACCCGGTCGGCCACTTCGACGTGTACTTCGACGATGTTTTCGAGCAGGTCGTGCGCGATCAGACCGACTTCCTGGTGTCCGTCCTGCGCCCGTGATCGGTGGGGCACCATGGATGCCATGGAACAGCTCAGCTCGCGCACGATCTACACCAATCCGTGGATGCGGCTGCGGGAGGACACCATTCGCCGCGCCGACGGTTCCGTCGGGATCTACGGCGTGGTCGACAAGGTCGACTGGGCGATGGTCGTCCCGTTCGACGGGGAGGGCTTCCACCTGGTCGAGCAGTACCGGTACCCGCTGGGGACGCGGTGCTGGGAGTTCCCCGCGGGCACTCCGCCGCAGGGCACGGCCCCGACCCCGGTCGAGCTGGCGCACAACGAATTGCGCGAGGAAACCGGGTTGCGGGCCGACCGGATGACGTTGCTCGGCACCATGGCCACGGCGCCCGCCTCGAGCAGCCAGCGCGGTCACTGCTTCCTCGCCACCGGCCTCACTCCCGGCGAGCCGCAGCGCGAACCCGAGGAACAGGACATGCGCATGGCCTGGTTCTCCCGGCCGGAGCTCGAGGCGATGATCCTGCGCGGCGAGATCATCGACCCACACGCCGTGGCCGCCTACGGCCTGCTGCTCATGCACGAACGCGGCCTCAGCTCCCCCTGAGCGGCGTCCACGTGCCTGGCACCTGACGGTCGGTGACTGTCGGCGTCGTCGGCTGACCGGGAGTTCAGAGCAGCAGGCGCATCTCGAATTCCATCCGCGGATCGCCAGGCTCGACCGGCCCGCGCCGCCCCGTCGGCACGAATCCGTGTCGCCGGTACAACTTCTCGGCGGCGGTATTGCCCTCGGTCACGTCAAGGCGCACCGCCGCACAGCCACGCTCGACCGCCCAGCCCACTGCCGCGTCGATCAGCAGATCCGAGACACCGCGGCCGCGGGCACGCGGATCCACCCACATCGAGATCAGGTGGGCGCTCGCCGCATCGGTGGTCACACCCACCGTGCCCACCGTCTCGGTGCTGACCGTCGCCGCGAACTGCGCCCGCACCCGCAGCACGTCCCGCCAGTCTTGCGCGGTCCGTGCCAGCGCCTGCTCGATGGTCTGGCCGAACGCCGTCGGCGCGTCACGCAGCGCGCGCAACCTCACCCCGCGGAACACCGCCCACTCATTGGGTTCCAGTCGTCGAATTCCGATGGCGCCGTCGGTTTCCCCCATGACTGAGATTCCAGCATGCCGCCCGGCGCCGGGCAACGCGATTTCGGGCCGGGAACGACAACCGGGGCGCATCACCGGGTGGGTGATGCGCCCCTGAGGTCGCGCTGGGATCAGATCGGCTGGAAGCCGGCGCCGACGCCGCCTGCCCGGTTCAGCACCTCGAGGATGACCCCGATGGGCTGGAAGTAGGCGGGCGAGTGGATCGGGTTGGCTCCGTTGGTGCACGGGACGTCGAAGTCGAGCGGGCCGAGGCCGGTGAGCCTGCCCTGGTTCATGCCGACCAGGCGGTCGCCGACGACGACCGGGCCGCCGGAGTCGCCCGGCTGCGAGCAGTACTGGTTGATCGAGGTGCCCTCGAGCTCACCCCACACCACGCCACAGCTGCGACCGCTGGTGCGCCCGTCCGAGCACACCGTGGTGCCGGGTCCGGGCGGGCCGCCGATGCCGGCGACGGTGGTCTGGCCGACGGTGCGGACCGGCAGTACCTTCGACGCATCCAGCTGCAGGACAGCGAAATCCAGGTAGTCGCCGTCGTCGGAGAAGGCGACGGTGCCGATGACCCCCGCGTTGAGCGCCTGCTCGGCGCCGACCCGCGCCCCCGTCGGCGCGCAGTGCCCGGCGGTGAGGCCGACCAGGCGGCCCGCGTTGTCATGGCCGATGGCGGTCAGCGAGCAACCGGAGTTGTTGTCGAAGACGATGCCCGAGGCCGCGCCGAGCACCACGCTCGGATCGGCCGACACGCTGCCCGCACCAGCGGAGAGCGCCCCCGCGATGGCCGCCGCGAACGCCGCCATCCGTAGAAACCTCATCAAGTACCTTTCTCGATGGCCGCGGCATTCCGCACGCCCGAGTACCTTTCGGGCGCCGGGGCGTCGTCGTTACGCCGACCGCGAACCGGGGCGACCGTACCGCGCCCCGGCGACAAACGGCTAGCTCACAGGTACGAAACGTCGTTGACGAGGCGGACCGACGCGCCGCCGTCGGGATAGAACTCGGCGATGCACAGCGACGCCAGATCCAGGTGCAGGCGGTACAGCAGCGACGGGCCGACGCCGAGTGCCAGCTGCAGCAGCGTCTTGATCGGGGTGACATGGCTGACCACGACGACGTTCTGGCCCGGGTACAGCGCCACCAGATCCCGGCGTACCCCCTCGATGCGCTCGCGCACCTGATCGAAGCTCTCGCCGCCGGGCGCGGGCAGCGACGGGTCGCCCAGCCAGTCGGTGTGCAGCTGCGGGTCGCGCTGCGCGGCCTCGGTGAAGGTGAGACCCTCCCAGTCGCCGAAATCGGTCTCGATGAGGCCGTCCAGGACGCGCAGCGGAACGTCGAGCACCCCGGCGGCGGCCTCGGCGGTGGCACGGGCGCGCTGCAGCGGTGAGGTGACGACGGCGGCGATGTCACCTTTGGCGGCGAGCATTTTCGCGGCGCGCTCGGCTTGTTGGCGGCCGAGGTCGGTGAGCGGCGGGTTGCCGCGACCGGAGTAGCGGCGCTCGATCGACAGCTCGGTCTGGCCGTGGCGCAGCAGCAACAGCCTCGTCGGCCTGCCGAGCGCGCCGGTCCAGCCGGGAGCGTTGGTCGAAACCCGCTGTGCCGCAGTGGTTTCGCCATCGAGTGCGGGGTCAGCCGCGGGCTCTACCCCGCCGGCGACCCGGTCGGTATCGGCCGGCTCACTCGCCCTGACACCGGTCACGGCCACCTGGTCGCCCGGGGTGTGCCTGGCGGAGACGGCCTCGCGGACAGTGCCGACGACGGCGCCGTCGTCCATCGCCTCGTTCGCCAGCCGGTCGGCATGCGAGTTCTCCGCGCGCGGAATCCAGGTGAAGCTCACCTGGTCGAACCCGGCGACCAGCGCCCGCGCCTGTTCGGCGAGCGGAATCATCGACGGGTGCTTGACCTTCCAGCGTCCCGCCATCTGCTCGACGACGAGCTTGGAGTCCATCCGCACCGCGACCACCCGCGCGCCCAGCTCGGCCGCAGCCGCCAAACCGGCGATGAGACCGCGATATTCGGCCACATTGTTGGTGGCGACGCCGACATACTCCTTGCGCTCGGCGAGGACCCGGACATGATCGGCGGCGAAGACCACCGCGCCGTATCCGGCCGGGCCGGGATTGCCGCGCGAGCCACCGTCGGCTTCGACGATCACCTCGTGCACGCTCATCGGCGCACCGATCCGATCACAGCCCCGATTCCTTGGTACGCACCATGATCGCGCCGCATTCGGGGCAGCGGACGACCGCGTCGGGCGCGGCCTTGGCGATGCGCTGCATCTCGCCGCGATCGATCTCGATCCGGCACGCGCCGCAGCGGCGGGCCTGCAGCAGGGCGGCGCCGACGCCGTGCGCCGAACGCTGCTTGTCGTAGACGGCGAGCAGTTCGCCGGGGAACAGGCCGATCAGCCCGTCCCGGTCCTTCTCGCACCGCTGCTGCGCCACGTCGAGATCGGCCAGCGCCTCGTCGCGCAGTCGCTCGGCGTCGGCCAGGTCCTGGTCGGCCTTGCTCAGGCGCGCGCCCGCGTGGTCGTGGTCGGCGGCCATGGCTTCGCGCTGCTCCATCACGGTCAGCAGCTCGTCCTCGAGCACCGAGCGGCGACGCTCCAGGCTGCCCAGTTCGTGCTGGATCTCGGAGAGCTGCTTGGCGGCGACGGCGCCCGCGGAGAGCATGCCGCGGTCGCGGTCCTCACGCTTGCGGACGGCGTCGACCTCACCCTCGAGCTTGCGGATGTCACGATCCAGATCGTCGATGCCGATCTCCACCGCGACGGCGGCGTCCTTGTAGCCGTTGCGCTCGGTCGCCAGGCGCGCCACCTCCTGCTGCTCGGGCAGCACGCCCCTGCGGTGCGCGATCCGCGTCAACTCGGCATCGACAGTGGCGAGCTGAAGCAGCTTGGACTGGACCGACGGTTCGACATTCAACGCGCACGAACTCCTGAACACAGTGGACGGATGGGTTGGTCAACCG
Organism: Nocardia sp. NPDC058497; assembly: GCF_042720195.1. Lineage (NCBI taxonomy): Bacteria > Bacillati > Actinomycetota > Actinomycetes > Mycobacteriales > Nocardiaceae > Nocardia > Nocardia sp. NPDC058497. Next base: position 10,363 of record NZ_JBHXMY010000038.1, read on the forward strand.
TACCGCGCCGCGGGGGGTGCGCACGCCATGACCCGAGGACTGCCGCCTTGCCGGGCTCGCTGTGCCCGCACCCGACGTTCGCGCAGGCCGCGCAGCGTCGTCGTGCACGTGGTTCAGCACCCGAAGGCTGCCGCCGCGCCGACTCGCTGTGCGCGCACCCGACGTTCGCGCAGGCCGCGCAGCGTCGTCGTGCGCGCCGGTTCGGACAGAGACCGGGCTCGGCCCAGTTCGCAGTACGGGCATCCGACGTTCGGGCAGCGTGCAGCCGTCGTCGTCCGCGTGGTTCAGCCGGTGACCGTCCACGGGTCGGTGCGCAGGGTGGATACCCGTGTGGTCAGGCCGGGGAGGGCGGTGCGGACGATCTGCTCGGCCTGACCGCACCAGGGGAACTCGGTGGCCCAGTGGGCGGCGTCGATGAGGGCGGGGCCGCCGCGGCGGAGGTGTTCGTCGACAGGGTGGTGGCGCAGGTCGGAGGTGAGGTAGGCGTCGACGCCCGCGCGGATGGCCGCGTTCAGGTAGGAGTCGCCCGCGCCGCCGCAGACGGCTACCCGCTGGATGACGCGATCGGGGTCGCCTGCGGCGCGGACACCCCAGACGGTGCGCGGCAGGCCGACGCCGACGCGGGCGGTGAATTCGCGCAGGGTTTCGGGCTCGGGGAGTTCGCCGATGCGGCCGATGCCGAGCGAGGACGGCAGCGGTGCGCGTTCGGTGACGTGGTAGGCGGGTTCCTCGTACGGGTGGGCCGCGCGCAGGGCCGCCAGGACGGCCAGGCGCGAGGTCGGCGCCGCGACCACCTCGACGGCGTCCTCGGTGACGGTCTCGACCGTGCCGACCACGCCGAGCGCCGGATTCGCGCCGGGCAGCGGGCGGAACTGACCGGTGCCCGCGGTGTACCAGGCCGCTTCGCGGTAGTCGCCGATCGCGCCAGCGCCCGCGGTGAACAACGCCGACATGAGCGAGGCGGTGTGGGTCTGCGGGACCTGGATCACCCATTTGTCCACGGAGGCAACCGGTTTGGGATCCAGCGGACCGGTGACCGTGAGGCCGACGGCGGCGGCCAGTGCGTCGGAGACGCCGGGGTCGGCGGAGTCGGCGTTGGTGTGCGCGGAGAACAGGGCGCAACCGGAGCGGATCAACCGGTGCAGCAGAGCGCCTTTGGGCGTATCGGCGGCGACGGTGTCGACCCCGCGCAGCAGCAGCGGGTGGTGCACGACCAATGCCTGTGCGCCCCACTCGATCGCCTCGTCGACCACGGCGGCGGTGGCGTCGACCGCGAACACCACCTTGGTGACCTCCTGCGCCGGCTCACCGCACACGAGCCCGACCGAATCCCACGATTCGGCCAGCCTCGGCGGATACGCCGCGTCGAGCACCCCGATCAGTTCGGCCAGGTCGGTCACCGCCGCCTCCTTCGTTCCGTTGACATGCCCGTCACCGCCGAGGTGACGAGATCACCTTGCACCACAACGCTTTCCACCGCTCACCACAGCACGGCCCGCAGACCTTCGATCAATCGATCGACTTCGGCCGGGCCGCGCACCGCCACGCGCAAGTGGTCAGGCCCGAGGCCGGGGAAGGTGTCGGCGCGGCGAACGGCGATACCGCGGTCGGCCAGGCGCTTGCGCACCAGGGCGCCGTCGGGGACACGCAGGAGCAGGAACGGTCCCGCCGCCGGGGTGTGGACGTCGAGGCCGAGGGCGGTGAGGCGGTCGATCATGGCGGCGCGCTCGGATGCGATCTGGAAGGCGTCCCGCTGGGACTCGGCGACAGCCGACGGTGCGGCGGTGGCGGTGATCGCCTCGAGCTGGAGCGTGCCCAGTGGCCAGTGCGGGCGCCCGTGGGTCAGCCGGGCCAGCACCTCGGGAGCGCCGAGCGCATAGCCGCAGCGCAAACCGGCCAGCGCCCACGTCTTGGTGAGGCTGCGGAGCACGATCACGTCGGGTGCGGACAGTGCAGCCAGCGACTCCGGCTCGGCGTGCAGTCCGGCATCGGCGTCCGCCGCGGGCTCACCATGCACCGCAGGCCCGGCGTGCGGCACGGACTCAGCGTGCGATGCGAGCGCGGCGTGCAGTGCTGGCTCGGCGTGTGCCGCGGGCCCGGCGCGCAGTGCGGGCCCGGCGTGCGACGCGGGCTCGGCAGGGTCCGGCACGGACTCAGCGTGCGATGCGAGCGCGGCGTGCAGTGCTGGCTCGGCGTGTGCCGCGGGCCCGGCGCGCGCGGGCTCGGCAGGGTCCGGCACGACCGCGTCGGCGAAGGCTTCGTCGACGACGACGAGGCGACCCGGACGCCGCAGCGCCTGGATAGCAGCGGCGGGGTGCAGGATCGAGGTGGGGTTGGTGGGGTTGCCGAGGACGACGAGATCGGCTTCCTCGGGGACCAGCGCGGGGTCGAGCGTGTACGGCCGCTCCAGGATCACCCGCGTCACCGGGACGCCCGCTTCCCGCAATGCCAGTTCGGGCTCGGTGAAGGACGGGTGGATGACCGCGGCCAGGCGCGGGGCCAGCCGGGGCAGCATGGCGAACCCTTCGGCGGCGCCTGCCAGCAGCAGCACCTCGTCGGGGGTGCGGCCGTGGCGGGCGGCGACGGCGGCGCGGGCGGCGGCCTCGTCCTCGGCGCTCGGGTAGCGGCCGAGGTCGTCCAGGCGGGCGGCGAGGCGATCGCGCAGCCAGGCCGGTGGGGCTGAGCCGCGGACGTTCACCGCGAAATCGAGCATCCCTGGGCGCGCCTCCACGTCGCCGTGGTGGCGCAGCATCGCGGGGTCGACGGAGTCCTGGAACACAGTTCAACACCCTACGTGGCGGCGATTCGGCGGCTCGGGCGAGAATGGCTCCGTGGGACAGCTGCACGTGTCATTCATCTGCACAGGGAACATCTGCCGCTCGCCGATGGCGGCGAAGATGTTCGAGGCGCATCTGTACCGTGCCGGTCTCGCGAACCAGGTACGGGTGACCAGCGCGGGCACCGGATCGTGGCATGTCGGCGATCCGGCCGATCCGCGTACCGAGACGACGCTGCGCCGCGCCGGCTACCCCACCGACCACGTCGCGGCCACCTTCGGTCCCGAGCATCGTGACGCCGACCTGATCGTCGCCCTGGACACCGGGCACGACCGGGAGCTGGCCCACCGCGGCGTGCCCACCGAACAGCGCAGGCTGCTGCGCAGCTTCGACCCCGCCGCCGACGGCCGCGACGTGCCCGACCCGTACTACGGCGACCAGTCCGACTTCGACCTGGTCCGCGATCAGATCGAAGCCGCCGTCCCCGGCCTGCTCGACTGGGTGCGCGCCGAACTCGACGTCCGCACCCCCGCCGACGCGCAACGCTGATGCGCAAACTCACGTTCCTGCTGCGCCCGAGCTGGCTCATCCTCGCGGTGATCGTCGCGGCGTTCGCCTACCTGTGCTTCACCGTCCTCGCGCCGTGGCAGCTGGGCAAGAACACCAGCACCGAGCACCGCAACCAGCTGATCGCCGACTCCGTGCAGGCCGACCCGGTGGACGTGGTCGGCGTTCTCGACGGCGATCCGACCGCGCACACCGAATGGCGCAAGGTCACCGCGAGCGGCGCCTACGTCCCTGACTCGACCGTTCTGGTGCGCCTGCGTCATCTCGACGGCGCCCCCGGCTACGCCGTGCTCGACGCCTTCCGCCTTGACGACGGCCGCACCCTGCTCGTCGACCGCGGCCTGGTCGCCGCCGTCGACGGCACCCGTCCCCCGGCCATCGCCGCGCCCCCGACCGGCCCGCAGCGCCTCGAAGCCCGCGTGCGCGCCTCCGAAGGCGTGGTCGCGGACAAGCCACCGAGCACCCAGGACGGCTATCGCCAGGTCTACACGGTCGACACCGCCCAGGAATCCACCGTCCTCGGCACCCAGCTCACCGATATCCCGACCGGCACGGACAAGGGCGGCTATCTCCAACTGGCCGAGGGCCAGCCCGGCGCCTTCACCCCCACCCCGCTCCCCCAACTCGACGCGGGCCCCTACCTCTCCTACGGCCTCCAATGGCTGGCCTTCGGCATCATGGCCCCCCTCGGCCTCGGCTACTTCGTCGTCGCCGAACTCCGCGCCCGCCGCCGCGACCGCGCGGCCACCCAGACGCACGCCGACATCACCGCGACACCGGCCGCCGAGTCCGATTCCCCGGCCCCGCCAACCACCGAAGCCCGCCTGGCCGACCGCTACGGCCGCAACCGCTGACCTCAGCCCACCAGCAGTCCGCGCTCGGAGTCTGTCCTATCCGCTCGGTCTATCCGGTTCTCGCGATCGCCCGCTGGTCAAGCGGCACACCATCGAACCCGCCCTGGCGGGCTGGGGTCGATCACCGCGCTGAACGTTCACTATCGGGCCGAGCGGTCGCGATCGGGACCATCGGAGCGTTTAGTGACTGCGCAGCGCATGCCCGCCGCGCAGTGGCGGACCGCGAAACAGGCCCTAGCCGCGCACCGCTCGCCACCTGAGCGCCCCGGCAACCACTACCGACACCAACAGCGCGCCTACCTGTACTGCCTCCGACATTCGTACCGCCCGGCGCAGATCCGCCGTCGTCGGCGCGGGGCCGTCGCCGAGGGTCGGCCGCAGTTCCGCTCCGTGCCGGTACTGCGTTCGCCCACCGAGCCGGACACCGAGTGCCCCTGCCATGGATGCCTCCACCACACCCGCATTCGGGCTCGGATGCTTGGCCGCATCCCGCCGCCAGGCCCGCCACGCGGCGGCAGGCGTCCCACCGACCAGCGGCGCGAGCGCGGCCGTGATCAGTCCGGTGACCCGGGCGGGAACGACATTCGCCAGATCGTCGGTCCGCGCGGCAGCCCACCCGAACCGCAGGTACCGCTCGTTGCGGTAGCCGACCATCGCGTCGAGCGTGTTGACAGCCCGGTACCCGAGCAACCCCGGCACCCCGGCGACAGCACCCCACAGCAGTGGCGCGACGGTCGCGTCGGCGGTGTTCTCGGCGACCGATTCCAGCGCCGCGCGGGCCAGCCCGTCCGCATCCAGCACCGACGGATCACGCCCGCACAGCGAGGGCAGCAGCTCCCGGGCCCCGTCGATGTCCCCGGCGTCGAGCCGCTCGGCCATCGCCTGCCCGGCGCGGGCCAGACTGCGTCCACCGAGGGCGGTCCACGTGGCCAGCGCGGTGGCGAGCACACCGCCGCGCGCGGCCAGCACTCCGATCCCGACCACCGAACCCACCGCGACCACCTCGTGCACGACACCGGCACGTCGGTCGTCGGCATAGGTCACCTGTTCCAAAGCCGCTGCCGCCGAGCCGAATCCGGCTACCGGATGCCACCGGCGCGGATCGGCGAACACTCGATCGAGCGCGAATCCCAGCATCAGCCCGACCGCGGTCGATGTCCCCTTCTGCACCCGGCCGAGGGTAGCCGACAGCGGGAATGTCACACCCGTCCCCGCTGGTTCGTCATCTCGGTGACCACCTCATACACTCGCCCGGACCGGGCCAGACGATCGAACGGCGAACAACGATGACCGACGCACACCACCAGCTCGACCAGGCCGAACTGGCCCGCCGCTTCGAGGAACACCGCTCCTACCTGCGCCGGCTCGCCTACAGCACGCTCGGCAGCCTCACCGACGCCGAGGACGTGGTGCAGGACGCGTGGCTGCGCCTGCAGCGCCACCACGAGGCGGGCAAGGCGGGCGAGATCGACAATCTGCGTGCCTGGCTGACCACCGTCACCGGCAGACTGGCCCTCGATCAGCTCGGTTCGGCACGTGCCCGCCGCGAGCAGTATGTCGGCGAATGGCTACCGGAGCCGGACGTCACCACCTGGGACGACCCGGCCGACCGGATCTCCCAGGACGAACGGGTCACCACCGCGCTGCTGGTCGTGCTGGAATCGCTATCCCCCGCCGAGCGAACGGCTTTCGTCTTGCAGGACGTGTTCGGCATGACCGGTCCCGAGGTCGCCGAGGTCGTCGGCCGCACTCCGGCGGCCGTCCGTCAGCTCGCCTCCCGCGCCCGCAAGCACGTGGAGTCCGGCACCCCGCGCTTCCCCGCCTCGCCCGCCGAACAGGAGAAGGTCGTCTCGGCGTTCTCGCTGGCCTGGCGCTCGGGTGATCTGAGCTCGCTGCTCGGCGTCCTCGACGAGAACGTGGTGCTCACCGCCGACGGTGGCGGCAAGGTGCCCGCCATCCGCCAGCCGCTGCGCGGCGCCGAGCTCATCGCCAAGGCGCTGCTCGGTTGGTACCACGCGCCGTCGGCGTCCGGGGCGTGGGGCAAAGCGGTCCTGGTCAACGGCGTGCCCGGCCTGGTGGTGTTCGACGGCGCCAACACCGGCGTCTTCTCGTTCGTCGTCGACGCGGGCCGCATCGTCGCGATCAACATCGTCCGCAATCCCGACAAGCTGCACGACCTGCCGACCGAGGGCGCGCCGGACTGGTACCTGGGCGCGGGCGAGTAGGAGCTCAGACGCCGAGCGAATATCCGTGCGCCGCAGCCACTTCCGACGACAGCAGTGTGCCGTCGACGGCCGTGAGCCCGGCGGCCAGTCCGGGATCGGCGGTGCACGCGCCCCGCCAGCCCTTGTCGGCGATCGCGGTAGCGAACGGCAGGGTGGCGTTGGTGAGCGCCACGGTGGACGTGTGCGGCACCGCGCCCGGCATGTTCGCGACGCAGTAGAACAGCGAATTCGCCACGGGGAAAGTGGGATCGGCGTGCGTCGTCGGCCGGGTGGAAGCGAAGCAGCCACCCTGGTCGACGGCGATGTCGACGAGCACCGAACCGGGACGCATTCCCGCGACGAGCTCGTCGGAGACCAGCTTGGGCGCCTTGGCACCGGGCACCAGCACCGACCCGATCACCAGATCCGCGGCGAGCACGGCCTTTTCGATCTCGAGCGCGTGCGAGGCGAGGGTGCCGACCCGGCCTGAGAAGCGGGCGTCGAGCTCGCGCAACCGCGCCAGATTGGTATCGAGGACGCTCACCCTGGCGCCCATCCCGACCGCGACGCTCGCCGCGTTGGTCCCCGCGACGCCGCCGCCGAGCACCACCACAGCGGCCGGGCGCACGCCGGGCACCCCACCGAGCAGCATGCCCTCGCCACCCAGCGGCGCCATCAGGTGATAGGCGCCGACCTGGGTGCCGAGCTTGCCGGCGACCTCGCTCATCGGCGCGAGCAGCGGCAGCGAACCGTCCGCGGCACGCACCGTTTCATAGGCGATCGCGGTGATCCCGGAGTCCAGGATCGCGTCGGTGCATTCCTTCGACGCGGCCAGGTGCAGATAGGTGAACAGCACCTGGTCGCGCCGCATCAGCGAATACTCCTGCGCGATGGGCTCTTTCACCTTCAGGATCAGCCCGGCCTCGGCCCAGACCGCGTCGGCATCCGGCACGATCCTGGCGCCCGCGGCGAGATAATCCTCGTCGCCGAATCCCGAACCCGTTCCGGCACCGGCCTGCACGAGCACCTCGTGCCCGTGCGCGGCCAGTTCGGTAGCGCCCGCCGGGGTGAGCGCCACCCGGAACTCCTGCGGTTTGATCTCCGCCGGCACACCGACCGTTCCGCCTGTTCCCGTCATTGCGCCAGCTTAGGACGCCCGCCGACGGGAGTCAGCCGGTTGGAACATCGCGTGTCGGAGCCAGGTTCACGGTGACGGCGTCACCGATGCCGCCGCGGGCGCGGCGCCGGTGGTGGTCGTCGCGGCCGGTGGGGCGGAGGTGGCCGCCGGTGTGGTCGTCACCGGCTGCGTCGTGGCCGGTGGCGCGACAGTGGTCGTCGGCGGTGTTTCGCCGCACTGGCCTGGACCGCAGTTGTCGGTGCCGCAATCCGGGCCGGGCATGCAGGTGTGGCCCGGCGGTAATCCGCATTCGTTGTGTCCGCAGCTGTCCGTGCCGCAATCCGGACCAGGCACGCAGTTGTATCCCGGCGGCGGCTCCTGCGTCGGCGAGTGATACCACGACGACTCCGGCGCCTGCGTGGGCGAGTGATACCACGACGACTCCGGCGCCGACGCGCCGTCACCGGGTGCGCCGCCCGGATTCGCCGATGGCGTCACCGCACTCGTCGCGGGCGTCGTCGTGGTGACCGAGGTCTTGGACACCGAACTCGACCCCGGCTGACCCGAACCCGACCCGTTCGACGAACACGCGGTCAACGCCAGTACCAGCGCGACCAGGGCCAGCAGCACCCGCACCAGTGTGCGCGACCGGCCACTCATTCGCTTCTTCAGCAACTCATCTCCTGCAGTCAGGGAAACCCGCGCCCGGTAGATCGGGCACGGGTTGTGAAACTATGGGTTTCGAAACTAATCGTTTCGTATGGCGCCGCCGTTACACGCAACAAGCCGAGGACGCAGCTCGCAGCCGCCAGGCGCGATCAGACATCCCCACAACTTTGGCCGACCGTGGCACCCCACGACAGTGGCCTGCAGGCCGAGCATCGCTAAGATCGGGCCATGCGCTCGGTGGCGGTCATCGCGTTCGACGGGATCAGCCCGTTCCATCTGGCGGTGCCGACGCTGGTGCTCGGCCGCTCCGGCACCGGCGTCGACGACGTGTCGCCCTACGACGTACGAGTATGCGCCGAACAACCCGGAACCCTGTCCACCGCAGCGGGTTTCGACATCACCGTGCACCACGATCTCGACACCGTCGCCGCGGCCGAGTTGGTGGTCTTCCCCGGCTGGCTGCGCGATCTCGACGTCTCCCCCGCCCTGAACGACGCGGTGCACACCGCGCACGCGAACGGCGCCCGGCTGGTCGGCCTGTGCCTCGGCGCCTGGGCGATCGCGGCGACGGGCCTGGCCGACGGCCGCGAACTCACCACGCACTGGGCCGCCGCGGAGGCCATGGCCCGGGCCTATCCGCGCGTCCGGGTGCGCGCCGATACCCTGTGGACCGACCTCGGCGACGTGATCACCTCCGCCGGCGTCGCCGCCGCGCTGGACTGCTGCCTGCACATCGTCCGCGGCGACCTCGGCGCCCGCGCGGCCACCGAGCTGGCCCGCGCGCTGGTCACCGCGCCGCACCGCAATGGTTCGCAGGCCCAGTTCATCCCGGTCGCCGTCCCCGACGAGGGCGCCACCGACCCGATCGAGCAGGCGATGGTGTGGGCGCGCACCCACCTCGACACGGGGATCGATCTCGACATCTGGTCGCGCGCGGCGCTCATGTCGCGGCGCACCTTCACCCGGCGGTTCCGCGAACGCACCGGCACCAGCCCGCAGCAGTGGCTGTTGCAGCAGCGCACCGACCATGCCCGGCTGCTGCTGGAGTCGACCGACGAGACCGTCGACCGGATCGCGCGCGACACCGGTTTCGGCAGCGCGGTGAGCCTGCGCCACCACTTCCATCGCATGCTCGGCACCAGTCCGGCGGCCCACCGCGCCCAGTTCCGCGGGGCGGCGCAATAATCACCGCATGATCATCAAGGTGTCCGGGTTCGCGCCGGAAATCGACGACACTGCCTGGATCGCGCCGAACGCGACCGTCATCGGGCGGGTGAGCCTGGCCGCCGAGGTCGGCGTCTGGTACTCGGCTGTACTGCGCGGCGACCTCGAGCAGATCACTCTTGGCGCGCGCACCAATATCCAGGACGGCTGCGTCCTGCACGCCGACCCCGGTTTCCCGCTCACCGTCGGCAGTGGAGTCTCGGTGGGCCACAACGCGATTCTGCACGGCTGCACCATCGGCGACGACGTCCTGGTCGGCATGGGCGCGACCGTCCTCAACGGCGCGGTGATCGGCGCGGGCAGCCTGATCGCGGCCAATGCCCTGATCCCCGAGGGTGCGCAGATTCCGCCCGGGTCGCTGGTCGCCGGTGTCCCCGGCAAGGTGCGCCGGGAGCTGACCGAGGCGCAGCAGGACGGAATCAAGCTCAACGCGGCTGTCTATGTGCACAATCTGGCGGCGCACCGTACGGCCGAGGTGTTGTGAGTCGTCACACTGAGCAAGTGACCAGTTGGGATACCTGATAGCATTTGCCCTGCGTATTGCGTCCGGCCATAGAGTGCGGCGGCCGGCACCGGATACGCGAGGTAGGAGGTATCACGGTGGCATACATGCATTCCGGTGTGCACCGAGCAGGGGGACGGCTCAGCGTGGCCGATATCGCCGCCCAGCCCGGCGGAATCGAGGCACTCCAGTGCCGGGTTCACGAATTACGTTCTCGCGGGGTCCACTTCGCGGCCAATGCGATCGAGCAGGAGATGGTCGCGCTGGATCTGTCGCCACGGGGATAATGGGACGATGCCTACCGTCTCGTCCATCCTCGCGCGGATACTGGAAAAACCCGTCACCGACGGGGAGAAGCTGCTCGACAGCGCGCTGTCGGCGTTTCTCGACTTCGGCATCAAACGCACGAGTATGGGCGAGATCGCCCGGCGGGCAGGCATCAGCCCGGCCACCCTGTACCGACG
>NZ_JBHXMY010000039.1:0-9248 GCF_042720195.1 Nocardia sp. NPDC058497
TGGTCCGCGATCGGGGATAATCCAATCCGCTTTTGGTGTTTTGGGGGGGTTCTCGTTATTTTTTTTTTCAAAAAGTTGGGCGCGGTGCACCCCCCACCTCGATCCCGAGCACGCCGAGGCCTACCGCGCCAACGGCGACGCCTACAAGACCCAGCTCGGCGCCGTCCGCGACGACCTGGTCGCCGCGGTGAACACCCTGCCCGCCGATCAGCGGGCCCTGGTGACCTGCGAGGGCGCGTTCTCCTACCTCGCCCGCGACACGGGTCTCACCGAGAAGTACATCTGGCCGGTCAACGCCGAACAGCAGGCCACGCCGCAGCAGATCGGCTCGGTCATCGACTTCGTGCGCCAGCGCGGTGTGCCCGCGGTGTTCTGCGAGTCGACCGTCTCCGACGCGCCGATGCAGCGCGTGGTCGAGGCCACCGGCTCACGCTACGGCGGCACCCTCTACGTCGACTCGCTCTCGGAGGCCGACGGCCCGGTGCCGACCTATCTGCAGCTGATCCGCCATGATGCGAACATCATCGCCACCGCCCTCGCCGGAGCCCCGCAATGACGACCGCGCCCGTCGTAGAGATCCAGGACGTCACCGTCCGCTACGGTGACGTGCTCGCGCTCGACAATGTCGAACTGACCCTGAAGTCCGGCCGGGTCTGCGGCCTGATCGGGATGAACGGCTCGGGCAAGTCGACGCTGTTCAAGTCGATCATGGGCCTGGTCACCCCCGACCGCGGCCGGGTGCTCATCAACGGCAGCCCGCCCGCCGCCGCGCGCAAGGCGGGCACTCTCGGCTACGTGCCGCAATCGGAAGATGTGGACTGGAGCTTCCCGCTGTCGGTGCGCGATGTCGTCATGACCGGCCGCTACGGGAAGATGGGTTTCACCCGGCGGGCCAGCAGGGCCGATCGCGTGGCCGTCGCCGACGCGTTGGCCCGCGTCGATCTCACCGACCTCGCCGATCGCCAGATCGGCCAGCTCTCGGGCGGCCAGAAGAAGCGGACCTTCGTGGCGCGCGGCATCGCCCAGGAGGCGACGATCCTGCTGCTCGACGAGCCGTTCGCCGGTGTCGACAAGCGGTCGGAGGCGACCATCACCGCGCTGCTGCGCGAACTCGCCGCCGACGGCGCGACCATCCTGGTATCCACCCACGATCTGCACGCGCTCCCGCAACTGGCCGACGAGGCGGTGCTGCTGAACCGCCGGGTGCTCGAGCACGGCGACCCGGAAGTGGTGTTGCGACCGGAGAACCTGGCCAAGGCCTTCGGGCTCGATGTGGACGCGTGAGGAAACACTGATGAGCCTCGAAGAATTCTTCCTCGACCCGCTGCGCTACGAGTTCATGGTGCGCGCGCTGGCGACGACCGTCACCGCGGCGGTGGTGTGCGCGGTGCTGTCATGCTGGCTGGTGCTGATCGGCTGGTCGCTGATGGGCGACGCGGTCTCGCACGCGGTGCTGCCCGGCGTGGTGCTGGCCTACATCGTCGGCTGGCCGTTCGCGGTCGGCGCGGTGATCTTCGGTTTCCTCGCGGTCGCGCTGATCGGTGTCGTCCGCGATACCAGCCGGGTGAAAGAGGACGCCGCCATCGGCATCGTCTTCACGACCCTGTTCGCGTTCGGCCTGGTCCTGGTGTCGGTGACGCCGAGCCAAACCGACCTCAACCACATCGTGTTCGGCAATCTGCTCGGTGTGAGCCAGGGCGAGATGGTCCAGATCATGATCCTGGCCGCGATCGTGCTGACGGCGCTGGTGCTCAAGCGGCGCGACTTCACCCTCTACGCCTTCGACGCGACCCATGCCCACGCCATCGGCCTGAGTCCGCGGATCCTCGGCACGGCGCTGCTCGGTTTGCTCGCCCTTACCTCGGTGGTGGCATTGCAGGCGGTGGGTGTGGTGCTGGTCGTCGCCATGCTGATCATCCCGGGTGCGACGGCCTATCTGCTCACCGATCGCTTCAGCCGCATGCTCGTCATCGCGCCGACGGTGTCGGTGGTGTGCGCGGTGACCGGCCTCTACATCAGCTACCACCTCGACACCGCCGCGGGCGGCATGGTGGTGGTGACCCAGGGCGTCGCGTTCGCGCTGGTCTACCTGTTCGCGCCCCGGCACGGCATCATCGGCCGCCGGGTGAGCGCCGCGCGTGCCAGGGCGAGCGCGAAGGTCGCCGTCTCGAGCTGAATTCGGCGAATCCGCCGCGGGGCGGCGATCCGCGGCGCACGATGTCACCTAGAACGTGTTGCACTTCGCGCGGGAAAGGTCGTCGCTCGATGTTCGGTCTCGGGGTACTCGATACCGCCGCACTCTCGCTGGATTCGCCCGACGGGCGGCCGCGGGAGGTGCGGCGGGCACAGCAGCTGGCGGTGTGGCAGGCCATCTACTGCACCGGTGTCGCGGTCGCGGTGATTCCGGCGGCGGCGCTGCTGCCGTCGGATTCGGTGCTGCGGTACGTGGGATCCGCTTACGTCACCGCGGCCGCGGCGCTGCTGCTCGCACTGTTCACCCTGGTGTTCACGGTGCGCTCCCGCTACGCGCACGCCCTCGGCTGGTACGCGGCCGCGCTGGTGATCCTGGTCGGGGCGTTCGGCATTCTCACCCTGCCCGCGGTCGTGGTGTCGGTGGCGGTGATCGTGCTGCTCGATCGCCCGGCGTCCAAGGCCTGGTTCGAGGTCGAGGAGACGCCGGAGCCTCTCGCGTTCCGCGACCACGTCACGCGGATCCCGGCGTGGGTCCGTCCCCTCGCGGGTCCGGTCGGCACCGGCTGGAAGGCCCTGCTGGCGCAGCGATAGGCCGACGGCCTGACCCGGATTCGTGTCGGGGCTGGCTGGCAGGATGTAGGCCATGAAGGTCACTGGGGAGGACGTCCGCGCGTTTGTCCTGTCGCTACCGGAGACGGTGGAGCAATTCGCCTGGGGCATGCCGATTTTCAAGGTCGCGGGCAAGCTGTTCCTGACCCTGCCCGAGGAGGAGACCTCGATGGCGGTGCGCTGCCCGATCCTCGACCGCGACGAGCTGGTGGTCGCCGAGCCGGACAAGTTCTGGATCGCCGCGCACGAGGCGGGCAACGCGTGGGTCCGGGTCCGGCTCGCCGCCCTCGACGATCGCGCGGAACTGGAAGCCATCGTCACCGACTCCTGGCGGCTGGCCGCGCCCCGGGCCCTGCTCGAGGACGCCGACCAGTAGCGAGCGGGTTCAGGCGACCGGCGTGATGGTGGCCTCGATGAACTGGATGGCGTCGGCGGGGATGACGAAGGTCTCGACGATCTCGACGGTGGTCAGGCGCACGCCCGCGATGCCGGTGTCGAGCAGGTAGCGGGTGGTGACGGTGTCACCGGATTCGGACATGGTGAGGTCGCGGACGCCCTGGATCACCCGGTACTGCGGCCCGTTCTCCAGATCCGCGGTCAGCTGGGGACCGGAGTGGCCGGTCTGGAATCCGACTTCGATCCGGGTGGCGTCGGGGGTGAAGGGCACCGCGCTCGCGTCGTGGGAGACCAGGGCGTCGATGTAGGCGCGGGCGATGGCCTCGCGCGGGCTGTCGGCCGGATTCGGTTCCGCCACAGCGGTTGCCGTGCCGAGCGCGAGGAACGCCACCGCGAGGGCTGAAACATGAGTGATTCGCATGCAGAGATGCTGGCGGTCGCGACCGGTCGGCGCAACCGGTGCGGACAGGGGAGCGTCGGCGCGCGGCAGTAGGCTCGGAGCTCTTATGGCACTCAGCGCAACTCTGCACCATTTCGCCGTCCAACTCGCCGACGTCGACCGCGGCGTCTACGAGGACCTCGAGCTGCGGGTCGCCCGCCACCCCTCCGAAACCCTCGAGTACATGCTGACCCGCATCCTCGCGTACTGCCTGCAGTACGAGGAGGGCATCGTCTTCAGTGAGGGCGGCATCTCGGCCACCGACGAACCCGCCGTCCAGATCCGCGATCTCACCGGCCGGGTCACCGCCTGGATCGAAGTCGGCGCCCCCGACGCCGACCGGGTGCACCGGGGCAGCAAGCTCGCCGGTCGCGCCGCGATCTACACCCATCGCGATCCGGCGAAGGTGCTGGCGCAGTACGCGGGCAAGAAGATCCACCGGGCCGAGGACATCCCGCTCTACAGCGTCGACCGTTCCTTCATCGATGCGGCCGTCGCGCTGATCGACCGCCGCAATACCGCGACCCTCTCGGTCACCGAGGGTGTGCTCTACCTGGACCTCAACGGGACCAGCCTGCGCGGGGAGATCACCGAGCATCGGCTCGGGCAGGCCTGAGATCGATCCGGCCCGCGCCGGTAGCCGGTTGCCGTAGGGTCGAGTCATCGATCAGGAGGATCCAGTGCCGAGCGTGATGAGCCGGATCGTCGTACCCGCCTTTCTGCGGATCACCAGGGCGAACCGGAACTACGTCAGCGCCGAGGCCGCGCGCGAACACGTGCGGCGGCTCAGTGCGGCGCCCCTGCCCTACGCGCCGCCGAAGCGGCTGCGCGGCGTCGTGGTGTCGAAGATCGAGGACCGCGGCTGGCCGGTCTACACCCTCACCCCGGCGTCGGGGCCGTCGCGCGGCGGGCTCGTGTACGCGCACGGCGGTGGCTGGGTCGGCGAAATCGCCCCGCCGCATTGGCATCTCGCGGCTCGGCTGGCCGCGCAGTTGCGGCTCACCGTGACGGTGCCCATCTATCCGCTGATCCCGTTCGGCACTGCCGCGCAGGTGATTCCGCGTTTCGCCGAGATCGTCACGGACAGTCACGCGCGCTACGGACCCACCTTCGTCGCCGGTGATTCCGCCGGCGGTCAGATCGCCCTGTCGACCGCGCTGCATCTGCGCGACACCACCGGCACGACAGTGCCACGGACAGTACTGATCTCGCCCGCACTCGACCTCACCCTGGAGAATCCGCTGATCACGGACCTGCTGCCGCGCGACCCGTGGCTTGGTCGCGAGGGCGGACTCGTCTTCGGCGAGATGTGGAGCGGTGACCTGCCGATGAAGGACCCGATCGTGAGCCCGCTGTTCGGCGACTTCACCGGGCTGGGCCCGCTCACCGTCTTCACCGGCACCGAGGACATCCTCAATCCCGACGCCCACCTCCTGCTCGGCAAGGCACGGGCCGCCGGCGTCGACATCGACTTCCACGAAGGACGCGGCCTGGTCCACGTCTATCCGCTCACCCCGAGCCGCGAAGGCCGCCTGGCCAGGCGCCACATCGTCGAGACCCTGCGCGCCGACCTGAGCCGGGTGGGCGGCTAGCGCTGGGACAGGTGGTGGTTGAGCAGGATGGTCAGCTGGGTGACCGCCTGGTCGAACGGGTGGGGTGACTTGAGGGCACGGCTGTGAACGATGGTGCCCTCGATGGTGGTGAGCAGGAAGCCGGCCAGGGAGACGGCGGTGGCGCGTTCGATGCCGGTGGCGACGATGCCGTCGGCGAGGCGGGCGGTCCATTCGGCGAAGGCCTGGCCCGCGATCGACTGGACTGCCGGGTCGAGCTCGTCGAGTGCGGCGGCCATCATGAACGAGCCGGCGCTGTAGTCGGTCTGTTCGAGCGGGGTGCGCCAGAACGCGAGCAGGTCGGTGATCCACTGCTGTACCGACGGCGCGGTCTGCAGGGTGTCGGCCATCGCGCTCACGTGCGAGTACACCAGGCGGGACACGATGCGGGCCGCGGTCTGCACCAATTCGCCCTTGCCCGAAGGGAAGTGCTGATACAGCGAGTTGCGTGAGGTGTTGCTGCGCTTGAGCAGTTCACTCAGCGCGGCCGCGTGGACGCCGTGCTGCTGGACGGTGCTGATGGTGTGCTCGATCAGTCGGGCGCGCGGTCCGGCTGCCATCCGATCTCCTCCCAACCCTTGATTGAACCGATCGGTCCATGATAGACCTATTCCAGTGTGGACCGATCGGTTCATATGGAGAGGATGTCATGCCCACCCCCATCGCCACCGCAGTTCCGGTCACCCATACGGGAATTCTCGGCCTCGGCGTCTATCGCCCGCGCCGGGTCGTGCCCAATGCCGAGATCGTCGAGGCCATCGACTCCTCCGACGAGTGGATCAAGACCCGCTCCGGGATCGCCGCCCGGCACTGGGCCGAGCCCGACGAGACCATCGTCGGGATGAGCGTCGCGGCCGCGCGGGACGCACTGACCGCGGCCGGAGTGGCGGCCGAGCAGGTGGATGTGGTCGTCCTCGCGACGTCGTCGCAGATGGTCCTCGGCCCGTCGGCGGGCGCGGTCGTCGCCACCGAACTCGGCATGGACGACACCGCCGCCTACGACATCTCCGCCGGGTGCGCCGGCTTCTGCTACGCGCTGGCCGACGCGGCGAACCTGGTCCGCTCCGGCCAGGCGCGCAACGTGCTGGTGATCGGCGTGGAACGGCTCTCCGATCTGCTCGACACCACCGACCGCAGCTGCGCGTTCATCTTCGCCGACGGCGCGGGCGCGGTGGTCGTCGGCGCGGCGGAGCAGGAGGGGATCGGTCCGGTCGCCTGGGGTTCGGACGGCAGCCGCAGGACCGCTAACAACCAGGACAAGGACTTTCTCGAATACTTCGCCGAGGTCGCCGCTGCCGAGGCGAGTGGTGGTACGTCGGTGCGCCCGTACATCCGGATGAACGGCACCGAGGTGTTCCGCTGGGCCGTCACCTTCCTGGAGAAGGCCTGCCGCAACGCGCTGGACCGCGCGGGCATCGCCGCACAGGACCTCGACGCCTTCGTCCCCCATCAGGCCAATATCCGCATCACCGACGCCCTGGTGCGCACACTGGGCCTGCCCGACACTGTCGCGGTAGCCCGCGACATCATCGAAACCGGCAACACCAGCGCCGCCTCCATCCCGATGGCCATGGAACAACTGCTGCGCTCCGGCGCGGCGAGCCCGGGCGACACCGCCCTGCTCCTCGGCTTCGGCGCGGGCCTGGCCTACGCGGGCCAGGTCGTCCACCTGCCGCCGATCGCCTGAGTCAGCTGCGCAGGGCGCGCAGGTAGCGGCGGCGGTAGAACCGCTGGGCGACAAGCAGAATCGGGAAGACCGCGCGCCAGAGACCGGTCGGCGCGGGTTTCGTGAGTGACCGCAGGGTGAGTTCGACGGTGCCGTCCGCGCGCCGGTGCACGACGAACGCCTCCTCGCCGGACACGGGGTGCCCGGTCAGGGTCCCGTAGGCGAAGCCGCACCGGTCGGCGGTGTCGACCACCGCCACCACGCGCACGGGCTCGTGTATCGAGACCGGGCCCCATCCGGCGGTGACCCGGTAGTCGGCATCGGTCGTCGCGGGTGCGTCAGGGGCGACGCGAAAGCCACTGCGGCGCTTGACACCCCAGTGCAACACCGCCTCCCTGGCGGTCGCCCAGACGTGCTCGCCGTGGCCGATCACCACCGACGTCTCGAACCGCCGGAATCCGGGGTGCCGTGCGGTCCACACATGGTCGGCGGGACTGGTCGCGCCCGCCGGTCCGTAGGTCAAGGCCTGCATGTCGACGACGATAGAGCGCGGACGGGTCCGGCGCCGCCTGCCGGAGATTCACGCCGCGGGTTGCCCGGCTGCCACCCTGGTGTGCAGCGACCGGTGGTCGCTGACCGGTACGGCATACGCGGCGCCGTCGCGGATACCGAACTCGAACCGGCAGGGAAACAGCGAGGGCAGTCCTGTCGCGCGCAGATCGTAGTTCGCCGCGAGGGTCTGCATCGCCCAGCCCCGCAGGGAATCCGGTAGTCGCAGGGTGGTGCCGTCCACGCAGGACACGTAGGCCTGCGTCCGCTCACCGTTCACCGGGAGGGGGTTGCGCAGACCGACCGCGTCGATTTCCAGAATCCGGCCGGCGATGTGGGAAGAAGCGACGCTCGGCAAATCCAACTCGATGTCGTCCATGCGGGAAACGCTAGCGCAGCAATCATCCAGGGAACACGGGAATCGCACCGACTCGACGCACTTGGAAACCCTCGTTGACACAGGTCTTTCGGAAGAATGATCGCCATCATGAGTCTGCGAACCGTTCTCGATGCCAGGGCGCTCAATCGCGCCACTCTCGCCCGGCAATTCCTGCTCGATCGCGCCGACATCCCGGTGCTCGATGCCGTCGCGCACCTGTGCGGGGTGCAGGCGCAGGAACCGCAGGAGCCGTTCCTCGGGTTATGGTCGCGGGTCGCCGGTTTCGACCCGGCCGACCTCGACGACCTGCTGACCGGGCGGCGGGTGGTCCGGGCCCATCTCATGCGCCGGACCGTGCACCTGGTCACCGCCGCCGACGCGCTCGCCTGGCGGGGCAGACACGACGCGATGCTGCGGCAGCGGGTGCTCACCACCTACAAGCAGGAGCTCGCCGGCGTCGACCTCGACGAGCTCACCGCGGCCGCGCATGCCGTGCTTGCCGACGGCGAACCGCGCTCGATGGGGGAGATCGCGCGGGCACTCGCCGACCGCTGGCCCGCACCGGGCATCCGGGCGCTGGGGGAGTTGGTGATCGCGGCCCTGATCCCGACGGTGCAGTTGCCGCCGCGCGGACTGTGGAAGGTGAAAGCCGGTGTGCGCAATGCCCCGGTCGAGTAGTGGCTCGGTCGCGAGGTCGACCCGCCCGCCGCGCCGGGAACCGACCCCGTCGGCGCCGAACTGGTCCGGCGCTACCTGGCCGCGTTCGGTCCCGCCGCCTCGGCCGACCTGCGCGCCTGGTGCGGCCTGACCGGTCTGCCCGCCGCGGTGGCCGCGGTCCGCGACGAACTGATCACCTTCCGCGACGAACGCGGCAGGGAACTGCTCGACCTGCCCGACGCGCCACGCCCCGATCCGGAAACCCCTGCGCCGCCGCGCTTCCTGCCCGCCTTCGACAACGCCATCCTCGGCTATCACGACCGCGGCCGGATCATCGACGACGCCGACCGCGGCCTGTCCGTCGCGGGCGCCCGCGTGGTCCTGGTGGACGGCCGGGTCGCCGCGAGCTGGACCGTCGAGGACGACATCGTCACCGTCGCGCCGCTGCGCGAGCTCACCCGCACCGAACGCCGCGCGGTCACCGACGAGGGCCACCGCATGGCGATGTTCTTGTCCGGCAACGACACTGATCGCGTCCGGATTCGGTGATCGCCGCCCGGCGAAATATTGCGATCGTGTTGCGGCCATCGTCAAACCACTGAAAAGAACCGGAAAGATTCCCGTTTCGGGACCTTCATCAGCGGGCCGTGGGGCGGGGGGGCTCTCGCCCCCCCCCCCCCCCCCGCGCCGCGCGGGCCGCCACACGCCCCCCCCCGCCCGGGCGCGCCGCGGGGGGGGGGGAGCGGGCGC
>NZ_JBHXMY010000039.1:9258-10944 GCF_042720195.1 Nocardia sp. NPDC058497
AATCTAAAAACCAATAAAAACACCCGAAAATATCCCGGTTTGGGCACCTAAACCCGGGGGCGGGGGGGGGTTTCTCCCCGCCCCATCGACGGCCGCGATGCTCGGCGGAGCCTTCGACGCGCCCCGCACAGGTGGCCTGCGCCGAGGAGGTGTGACCGCTCGAACCTGATGAGGGGAAGTATGAGAATCAACCGTATTCGCGGTGCCCGTGGCCTGCGTGCCGCCGGCACCGGTGTGGCCGTGCTCGCGCTGGGCGCCCTGGTGGCCGGGACCGCCGGCGCCGACGCGTTCGTGCCGCTGCCCGACGGCGAGCGTGCCGGGCCGGGTGTCACGGTGAAGCGGACCGGCGAGCGCGCCCTGGTCTCCCCGTCGCTGGCCGCCAACGGCGCGGGCCGCGTCGCCTGGGTCTCGGGCACCGTGACCGCCGATGTCACCGCCACCCCGGAGGGTGAGGTCGGCCCGAACAACGGCCCGGCGAACAAGCCCGGCTCGAACAACTCCTCCACCCACGGCGCCTCCCAGCTCAACACCGGCTACATCGTCGGCTGCCAGGTGGCGATCGGCGACGACGCCATCTCGGCGGGCCTGTCCGGTGGCATCGACCTGTCCGGCGGCAGCCTCGGCGGCTCGGTCGGCCTCGACCTCGGCCCCGGCGAGGTGAAGTTCGTCCAGATCGAGAAGAAGGACATCCTGAAGGCCGGTACCTACTCGGTCGAGTATCAGGACGTCGAGATCGAGGTCCAGGGCTGCGGCGGCTACGCGCAGGCCCGCTCCTACAGCGTCGTGGAGATCATCGGCGACCACTACTCCAAGACCACGCTCTACGGTGCCCCGTTCAGCATCGGCTGAGCGCACTTGTCGAGACCGCAATCGATCCGAGGAATGACAGACATGATCGACCGTAAGAATTCGGCCCGCCTGGCCGGTCTGGCCGGTGCCGCCGCCGTGACGCTGGGCCTGCTGTCCACCGGTGCGGCCAACGCCGACACCTTCGTGCCGCTGCCCGGCGGCGAGATCGTCAAGACCCTGTCCGACGGCACCACGGTCACCGTGCGGCTGGTCGGCGAGTCGGCCAACATCAACCCGTCGATGGGTTCCACGCCGGTGCACCGCAACGCGTGGGTCTCCGGTAGCGCGCAGGTCGAGGTGTCGGGCGAGAACGCCAAGGGCGGCAAGATCTACCCGGGCTACGTCGTCGGCTGCCAGGTGAACATCGACGGCGGCGGCGTCGAAGGCGGCGTCGAGGGCGAGAGCAGCTGGGACGGCGAGGATGTCAGCGTCGGCGCCAGCAGCGGCGCCGAGCTGAGCCTGGGCCCCGGCCAGGCCAAGTCGTTCTACGTTCTCGACATCGAGAAGGCCGACGACTACGGCAACGAGGACCACGGCACCAACAACAAGTTCAAGGGCAAGAGCGGCTCGGTGACCTGGGCCGACACCACCATCGGCCTCAGCGGCTGCGCGGGCTACGCCCAGGCGCGCGCCTTCGTGAAGGTGAAAGTGGAGACCGCGAACGTGAACTCGGTCGTCACCCTGTGGGGCCAGCCCTTCAGCATCGGCTGATCTCGGCAACCCGGCAGGGGGGGGGGGGGGGGCGGGGGCGGCGGCGCCGCGCCGCCCCCCGGCGGCGCGGCCGCCCCCCCGCGCGCGGGCGCGCGCCAGGGGGAGGGCGTGGGGGGGGGGGGGGAC
>NZ_JBHXMY010000039.1:10954-20703 GCF_042720195.1 Nocardia sp. NPDC058497
CTCCCTCCACCTTTAACTGTTTTTAACCGTGTGGGGCCCCCCCTTTATCCTGGGCTGCAGCCCGCCCCACGGGTCGGTGTCCCTGCCTCGACACTGCGCCGGGCCCCGCTGTTTCTCGTGCCGCCCCCCGGGGAGCGGAATGGTCACCGGAATCGGTTGCCTGGCAGCGGCATCCGGACATCGGCCGCCCGCGGACCGCGACGGGTCAGCGCGACGACTTGTCCTCCTCCAGACCGGAAGCGCGGCGCGACGGCTCGATTCCGGTGACCGGACACACGATCGCAATGCTTCATTGCAGCGGTTCCGCTCGTTTGTTTGCGATCTCATGACGAACGTCGTCGCAGGCGGGGATGGTCAGCACGAACCTCGCTCCGCCACCTGGTCGTTCGGTGCAGCGCAGCGTGCCGTCGTGTCCGGCGACGGTCTCGGCGACGAGGGCGAGCCCGATGCCGGTGCCCGCCGTCGCCCGTGACACCGTGACGAACCGGTCGAAGATGCGTTCGCGGTCCTCGGGCGCGACACCGGGTCCGGCATCGTCGACGATCACCCTGATGTCGGCGCCGTCGCGGTCCACCCTGACCCCGGTCAGACCGCCGCCGTGCCGATCGGCGTTGGCGAGCAGATTGACCAGCGCGCGTTCGAGTTCCATCCGCCGCCCGCGCACCGTGCCGGGGTCGCGCACGTCGAGCAGTTCCGGCGGGGTATCGCGGCCCGCGAGCAGATGGGTGAGCAGTTCGGCCGGCGACAGCGGCGACAGATCGGAGCGGTGGATGCCCGCTTCGGCGCGGGCGAGGGCGAGCATGTCGTCGAGCAGTCCGCGCAGGTGGGAGGTCTCCTCGACGAGCAGTCCCAGTGCGGCTTTCGGCCGCTCGGACAGTTCGTCACGATGCCCGGCGAGCACGGTCGCGGTGGTGGTGAGGGTGGTCAGCGGGGTGCGCAGTTCGTGGCTGAGGTCGGAGACAAGGCGCCGTTCGCGCTCGATGCGGCGCTGCAGGGAGTCGACCATGGCGTTGAACGCCTCGACCGTGGTCGCCAGATCCTCGTCCGTGGAGCGCGGCAGGCGCAGTGCGTGTTCACCGGAGGCGATCCGCGAGGCGGCCGCGGCCACCTGCCGCAGCGGGCTGAGCGTGCGTTGGGCGGCCCACGCACCCAGCGCGGCGGCGACGGCGACGGCCAGGACGGCGCACGCGAGCAGGATCCTGCGCAGCATCCGCAGATTGGCTTCGAGTTCCCGCAGCGGCGCGAATTCGTAGAGGACAGCACCGTTGTCGACCTCGGACCAGACCCGCAGATACGGCTGGCCGCCGAGCCGCACGCGGGTGGGCGTGCTCGGGATAGCGTCGGTCGTGTCGATCACCGGTGGTGTCGGTGGGGCGAAGCCGTCGTCGACACCTACGGCCGACCGCTGTCCGTTCCGGTGCAGGAGGGCGAAGTAGCCGGTGGGCAGATGCAGCGATTCCAGCGCCTGCTCGCCGGTGGTCCGCGGGTCGTCGAGGCGTAGCCGCAGCAGCTCCGCGTGGATGCCCACCGCACGTTCGACGGTGCGCGCCCGCTGCGATTCCATGTAGCTGGTGCTGATCCCGTAGACCGATCCGGCCAGCACCACAGCCACCACGCTCGCGCTGAGCACGAACGCCGCCATGACCCGGCCACGCAGGCCACGGAACCGCGAGAATCGGGGAGAACCGTCAGCCTTGGACATCGAGCCGGTAGCCGAGTCCGCGGACCGTGACGATCAAGCGCGGGTCGGCGGCATCGCGTTCGATCTTGGTCCGCAGGCGGCGCACGTGCACGTCGACGATGCGCTCGTCGCCGAAGAACCCACGGTCCCAGATCTTGTCGAGCAGCACCTGCCTGCTCAGCACCAGGCTGTCGTTCTGCGCCAGTTCGCACAGCAGCCGGAACTCGGTCAGGGTCAGGTGCACGTCGCGCCCGTCCAGGCGCAGCGAACCACGCTCCGGGCACAGGATCAGCCGCCGGTCGGGTGCGGCGTCGAGGACGCGTTCGGTGACATCGCGTTCGGTGCTGTTCCTGGTGCGGCGGCGCAGCGCGCGGATGCGGGCGGTGAGCTCCTTGACCTCGAACGGCTTGGTGACGAAATCATCGGCGCCCGCCTCGAGCGCGGCGACCACGTCATGGGTGTCGTCCCGCGCGCTGACCACGATGATCGGCACGTCGTGGTCGCGGCGCACCTCACGAATGCAGGTGTAGCCGTCCATCCCGCCGAGCATCAGGTCGACGATCATCACGTCGGGAACCCCGAAATCCCGGACCTGGTCCAGCGCCGCCTCCGCCCGTTCGGCCTCGGCGACGACATAGCCCTCGTCCTCCATCGCCAGCCGCAGCGACGTCCGAACCCGGGTGTCGTCCTCGACGATCATCAACTGTGCGCTCATCATTACTGCCCTCCGTACCGGCAACCACCGTACGCGGACCGGATGAGCGCGGCGAGGCGATGGCTACTGGATGGCGAATCGCAGCAGCGCCTGCCGGTCGCCCTGTT
Organism: Nocardia sp. NPDC058497; assembly: GCF_042720195.1. Taxonomy (NCBI): domain Bacteria; kingdom Bacillati; phylum Actinomycetota; class Actinomycetes; order Mycobacteriales; family Nocardiaceae; genus Nocardia; species Nocardia sp. NPDC058497. The sequence continues at coordinate 13,458 of NZ_JBHXMY010000039.1, forward strand.
TGATCTTGCCCTTGCGGTCGAGCACCTCGAGCTGCCAGACCGGGCCGTTGCGGAAGGCCCGCGCGATCGCGTTGGCGTTCTCCTGGCCGAGCAGCGACGGCCAGATGTCGGCGACGGGCTGGCTGTCGGCGCCGGTCGCGTCGTAGATCTTGAACGAGACATTGTTGGCCTTCTCGAACGAGGAGCCCTTCTTGAACGCGGCGGCGACGAACACGATGGCGTCGATACTCGGCGGGACGTCGGCGAAGACGACGTGCACGGTCTCGTCGTCGCCCGACGCCGCGCCGGTCTGTTCGTCGCCGGTGTGCACCACCGCGCCGTTGCCGAGCGGGTTCAGCGAATCCAGGCCGGCGAAGCGGACGGGCTCGCCGCCCTGCATCAGCACGGCGATCAGGTCCAGATCGACGCCGCGCTTGCGCCGCGCCATCCCGAGCAGGCCCCCGCTGGATCCGGCCGACGGATCCCAGCTCACCCCCACACTCATCTTGGTGATGCCGGCGAGGTCGGCCGCGCCGTCTTCCTTCTTCAGCGTAATCACGATCCCAGGCTACGGACTCGCGGAGCAGCCTGCAGGGCAAGCGAATTCGCCGGGGAATCGTCCTCGGCGGCGGCGCAGGCCCGATGCCGGGCTCGACTGTCGCGACAGCACATAGGATCGGGCGGTGTCGTCCGTTCCACAGTTCCGCTTTCGCCGTGTCCGCCTCGTCGCCGAGCCGCCCGTCCACCGGCCTGCCGTCCCCACCGCCCGGGCGATCGTCGACTGTGGTGTCTATGTGGACGGACGACGATTGCCCGGCCGGTTCACCCCGGCGGCCGCGATGGCCGAAGTCCGCAGCAGGGGAACGGGTTTCGTCTGGCTCGGCCTGTTCGAGCCCGACGCGCACCAGATGGGGGAGATCGCCGAGATCTTCGACCTGCACGCGTTGGCCGTCGAGGACGCCGTGCACGGGCGCCAGCGGCCCAAGCTCGAGCGTTACGACGACACGCTGGTCACCGTGATGCGGACCGTCGCTTACGTCGAGCACGACATGCACTCCGTCAGCGAGATCGTCGAGACCGGCGACATCATGGTGTTCACCGGACCCGATTTCGTGGTCGCGGTGCGCCATGGCGCGCACTCGGCGCTGGCCGACGTGCGGCACCGGCTCGAACAGGATCCCGCGCGGATGGCGCTGGGGCCCGGCGCCGTGCTGCACGCGATCACCGACCGGATCGTCGACACCTACATCGTGGTCGCCCAGGCGGTGGAGTACGACGTGGAATCGGTGGAGGAGGAGCTGTTCACCCCGCGCAGCAGGCTGCCGATCGAGTCGATCTACCAGCTCAAACGCGAAATCGTCGAACTGCGCCGCGCGGTGAGCCCGCTGGCCCTGCCGCTGCAGGCGCTGACCAGGCCGGAATCCCCGCTGTCCATGGAGATCCGGCGCTACCTGCGCGATGTGGCCGACCACCACGCCGGCGTCTCCGAACGCATCAACGATCTCGACGAGTCGCTGACCGCGCTGGTCGGCGCCGCCGTGGCCAAGATCGCGATCCAGCAGAACGCCGACATGCGCCGGATCTCCGCCGTGCTCGCGATCCTGGCCGTGCCGACGATGATCGCCGGCATCTACGGCATGAATTTCGATCACATGCCGGAACTGCACCAGCGCTGGGGCTATCCGGCGGTGCTGATCACCATGGCGGTCCTCTGCTCGGGCCTGGTGGTCGCCTTCCGCCGCGTCAAGTGGTTGTGACGCACCCGATCAGTTCCTGGCTTCCGGTCCGGGCACCGAAGGTCCCGCATGCCGGGACTCGCGTCCCGATCCGGTGACGTCGACGGTGTGACCCCGCTGGACGGCGCACAATGTTCGCACGGTGTTGGAGCGAGCACTGCCGGGTCTGCGGCAGTTCCGGAACTATCGGCGCGCATGGCTGCGTTCGGACGTGGTCGCGGGCGTGACGGTCGCCGCGTATCTGGTCCCGCAGGTGATGGCCTACGCGACGGTCGCCGGGCTGCCGCCGGTGGTCGGGCTGTGGGCCACGATCGCGCCGCTGGCGGTGTACGCGCTGCTGGCGACCTCGCGGCAGATGTCGGTCGGTCCCGAGTCGACCACCGCGCTGCTCACCGCCGTCACCCTGGCGCCGCTGGCCGCGGGTGACCCCGAGCGCTACGCGGCGCTGGCCGCGCTGCTGGCACTGCTGGTCGGGGTGCTGTGCCTGGCCGGCGCGGCCGCCCGGCTCGGGGTGCTGGCCGATCTGCTGTCGCGGCCGGTGCTGATCGGTTATCTGGCGGGGACGGCGGGGCTGATGATCGTGGGCCAGCTGGGGCGGGTCACCGGCGTGCCGGTCACGGGGGTCACCTCGATGGCGCAGCTGCGCTCGTTCGTGGCCAACCTCGGCCAGTGGCATCCGGCGACCGCGGCCCTGGCCTTCGTCGTCCTGGCGGCCTTGCTGATCATGGCCCGCTGGACGCCGCGCGCGCCGGGCCCGCTCATCGCGGTGCTGGCCGCGACGGTGGCGGTCGCGGTGTTCTCGCTGCAGCGGTTCGGCATCGGCGTGGTCGGCGAGGTCCCCACCGGGCTGCCGACGCCGGGGCTGCCCGCCATCGCGATGGCCGACGTCATGGCCTTGCTCCTGCCCGCCGCGGGCCTGGCCGTGGTCGGCTTCTCCGACAACGCGCTGACCGCGCGCGCCTTCGCCGCACGGCACGGACAGCATGTGCAGGTCAACACCGAACTCGCCGCACTGGGCGCGACGAATGTGGCCACCGCGCTCACCCACGGATTCCCGGTGAGCTGCAGCGGCAGCCGCACCACCATCGCCGACCTGATGGGGGCGCGCACCCAGCTCTACGCGCTGGTCACCCTCGCTTCGGTGCTCGTCGTGCTGTTCGGCGCCACCGGTGTGCTCGCGCAGTTCCCCGTCGCGGCACTGGGCGCGCTGGTCGTGTACGCGGCGCTGCGGCTGATCGATGTGCGCGAGTTCCGCCGGATCGCCCGGTTCCGGATCAGCGAACTGTTCCTCGCGCTGGTCACCGCGGGCACCGTGCTGGTGCTCGGTGTCCTCTACGGCGTGCTCGTCGCGATCGCGCTGTCGGTGTTCGACCTGCTGCGCCGGATCGCCCGTGGCCACGACGCGATTCAGGGCTTCGTCCCCGACCTCGCCGGCATGCACGACGTCGACGACTATCCGGAGGCGAAACCCCTTGCGGGACTGGTGGTGTACCGCTACGACGCGCCGCTGTTCTTCGCCAATGCCGAGGACTTCCGGCAGGGGGCGCTGGCCGCCGTCGACTGGTGGGCGCGGCGCAGCGGGGAACCGGTGCGCTGGTTCGTGCTCAATGTCGAAGCCAATGTCGAGGTCGACCTGACCGCGCTCGATGCCGTGGAACAGGTGCGGGCCGAGCTGACCGCGCGCGGGGTGGTATTCGCGATGGCGCGGGTCAAACAGGATCTGCGTGTCGACCTGGACCGGTCCGGTCTCACCGAGCGGATCGGCGCCGACCGGCTGTTCCCCACCTTGCCGACGGCGATCGAGGCTTTCCGGTCCGCCGATGACTCGGGCGACCCGGGCCCATGACCGGTCACCGCTCGAGCAGCACCTCGATCAGCGGTCGCCGCGGGGTGGGCGGCCGTTGCCCGTCCTCGGGGGCGATGCCGATCCTGACCACGACCTGTGGCACGCCGGGATGGCCGATCAGGCCGGCGAGCAGGCGCCTGCCCGCGGAGAGTTCGGTGATGTGGGTCAGCGCGCAGGTCGACAGTCCCGACGCGCCGATCGGTATAGCGGCGATCGATGGCCTCCGCGCGGCGATTGGTTCGCCGGATTACGGGCATGCCGAGAGCAAAGGCCCCGTCGACGCGGGAAGAGGGGTACCTCGACGTGATGGTGATCCGCGCGCCGCGTGTCTACCGGCCGCAGGCCGACACCTGGTTGCTGGCTCGTGCCCTGCGCGGGGTGCCCGTGCTGCCTGGCGGCCGGGTTCTGGACGCGTGCGCGGGAACCGGCGTACTCGCCTTGGCCGCGGCGCGGGCGGGGGCTCGCAGCGTCACCGCGGTCGACGTGTCCCGGTCGGCGCTGGCCTCGACGTGGCTGAACTGCCGGCTGCGCGGTGTCGCGGTGGAACTGCTGCACGGTGACTTCGCCTCGGCGCTGCGGCTACCGCGTTTCGACGTGGTGCTGGCCAACCCGCCCTACGTGCCCGCCGAGCACGGCACCGGCCGCGGCGGCGCGCTCGCGTGGGACGCCGGACCGGACGGCCGCAGCGTGCTCGGCCGGTTGTGCGACACGCTGCCGGACCTGCTCACCGAGCGCGGCGTCGGGTTGATCGTGCATTCGGCGCTCAGCGACCCGGAACGCAGCGTGCGCCAGTTGCGCGACCGCGGTACCGACGCGCGGGTGGTCGCCGGGGGCATCGTGCCGTTCGGGCCGGTTATGCGTGCCCGCGCCGCGTGGCTGGCGGCGCACGGCTTCATCACGCCCGGCCAGCGCTACGAGGAATTGGTGGTGATCCGTGTCGACCGAACATTGTCCCGCGTCGTGGGCGACCCCGCCTGAGCCGCGGCGGATCGTGCTCACCGACGACGGGCCAGCACTCGTCGACGGCCCCGTCGATGTCGTCACCGCCGACGGCACCGTGCTGCACTGCGACCGATTCGTGGTGGCGCTGTGCCTGTGCCGCCGGTCGAGCACCTACCCGCTGTGCGACACCAGCCACCGGCGCAGGCGACGCCGCGAACAGGAAGGTGACCGATGAGTTCCACCGTCGTGCCCCGACGCCCGCTGCCTGCCCCGCGCGGCGAGCTGTCCGCCGCCGTCGTCGAATCACTCAGGCGCCCAGCGGGTTCCGCGGTGCCGACCGCCGACGGTGCCGATCCCTACGGTGAGGATCTCCTGCTGACCCTGCACACCTGCTACGAACTGCACTACCAGGGCTTCGCCGCCGTCGACGAGAACTGGGAATGGGACCCCGACCTGCTGCGCCTGCGTCGCGACCTGGAACGGCAGCTGCTCGCCGCGCTGTCGGCCGACGTCCCCGGCGGTGACAACATCGACGCCGAACTCGACCGCCTGCTCGAACCCACCTGCGGCACCGACGGCATCGCCGGCTTCCTCGCCGACCGCGGCACCCCCGACCAACTGCGCGAATACTTCGTGCACCGCTCGATCTACCACCACATCGAGGCCGACCCGTACGCCTGGGTGATCCCGCGCCTGCGCGGGCAGGCCAAGGCCGCGCTGGTCGCGGTGGAATTCGACGAGTTCGGCGGCGGCCGCGGCGATCGCGTGCACGCCCAGCTGTTCGCCGACCTGCTGGCGGGCGCCGGGCTGAACCCCGGCTACCTGCACTATCTCGACGCGGTACCCGCACCGATGCTGGCCCTGGTGGACATGATGTCGCTGTTCGGTCTGCATCGTGGCCTGCGCGGCGCCCTGATCGGGCATTTCGCCGCCACCGAGATCACCTCGTCCCCGGCTTCACGCCGTCTCGCCGACATCACGCGCACGCTGCTGCCGCATCCCGCGTGTGTGCATTTCTATACCGAACATGTCGTCGCCGACGCCGTCCACGAACAGGTCATGCGCCGCGAGGTGATCGCCGAACTGCTTCGTACCGAACCGGAAACGGCGGCGGGGCTCGTCTTCGGCATCCAGGCGACGACCCTGCTCGAAGACCGTTTCGCCGAACACGTCCTCGAATGCTGGCGCGCCGACCGCAGTTCGCTGCGGCGCGAGATCACCGATCCGCGAACAGCCGCCGGACCCGACTGAAGGTGATGGCGACCGGATAACCGCCCCTGTCCTGGTCGTACGGATCGTGGTCGGCGACCAGGTGATCGGTGATCGAGTGCAGCACATGCCAGCCGACTCCGGTTTCGTCGATCGGGTCGATGTCGCCGCAGACTGCGTCCACCGAGACCCGGATCCGGAACTCGTCGGCGATGACATCGCAGTGGATCTGGGACATGGCGACGGCGCCCAGGATCAGGCAGGTCGCCGCCTCGTCGAGTGCGACTCGGATGTCGTCGACCTCATCGACGCCGAAACCGGTTATCAGGGAGGCGGTTTCGGCTAAGGCCCGCAGCATGACGAGCTGCTCGAGATCGGCGTCGATCGTGATGTGGATCGACGTCGCGTGTCTCGACTGCGCAATGATCCGGTCGTTCGAATCCACGGTGGCCTCCTCCCGAGCTGACTGCACCGGAGTGGTTCACCGTGCGTCTACCCAGGAACTGCCGGACCGAAACACCGCGTGGACCGGATCGGCCCTCAGTGTTCGCCTGGCTCGGGCCCCGATGCCTCGTCGAGGGTTTCGTAGCACCGGAACAGCGGCCGGACGCCGACCAGATCGAGCGCCCGCTCCACTTCGCGACTGTCGGTGAGCAGGCGCAGATCGACCTCCGCTGACCAGGCCTCGCACTTGGCCCTGCCGAGCATGGCGGCGACCCGGATGCTCAGGAACTCGGTTTCGCGCAGATCCACCACGACGACGCGGGCGCTGGAATGCACCGCGCGGTCCAGCAGGGTGAAGAACGGCGGCATGCGTGCCGCGTCGAGCTCGGTGCCGGCGTGCAGTACCCAGCAGCCGGGTCGTCCGGGGTCGTGCGGACGCAGCTCGGCTGCGGCGGGCGCCGATGGCCCGCGATACCACCGCAGCCGGCTCGACAACCGGCGATCCAGGACGACAGCCATAGAACCTCCTGAGCGACAGGGTCGGCTGGAGGATCTCAACCTAGAACAATTCTGGCACGCGGCGCCGCCGGTGTCACTGCACCGGTGCCTGCTCGGCGAGCGCCTGCTCACGCAGGAGGCCGAGGGTCCGGGACAGGATCCGGGAAACCTGCATCTGGGAGACGCCGAGTTGCTCGGCGATCTGGCTCTGGGTCTTGGACTCGTAGAACCGCATGACCAGCACGTGCCGCTCCTCGCTGGGCAGTGCGGCGATCAGCGGGCGCACCGTCATCGCGTCCTCGGTGAGCTCGTAGCAGGGTTCCTCCACGCCGAGGGTCTCGGTGATCGCCTGGCTGGCGTTGTCGCGGTCGTCGTGGGTGAATTCGTCGATGGAGTTGGTCTGGTAGCCGTTGGCGGCGACCAGGGCCCTGGTGATCTCGACCAGCTCCACCTCGAGCGCGTCGGCGAGCTCGCGGGCATTGGGCAGCCTGCCGAGCTGCTGGGACAGTTCCTCGGTGGCGGGCCCGACCCTGAGCTGGATCTCCTTGAGCCTGCGCGGGACGCGCACGGCCCAGGTGTGGTCACGGAAGTG
>NZ_JBHXMY010000040.1:0-3971 GCF_042720195.1 Nocardia sp. NPDC058497
GCGCTCACCGGTGTCGGTGCGGAGAAGGCGATCTCGCACTGATGCCGTCCTGGCCCGGGGGGGGGGGGGGCCCCCCCCCCCCCCGCCGCCCCCCGCGCTAGGTTGAGTGTTTTTTTTTTGTGGTGGGGGGGGGGTTGGCGGGGGGGCCCCCCCCCCGGCGCAGCTACCTACCGCCGGAACAGTTTGTTGCCCAGCCAGACAATCGGGTCGTATTGGCGATCGACGACGCGCTCTTTCAACGGAATCAACGCGTTGTCGGTGATCTTGATGTGTTCCGGGCACACCTCGGTGCAGCATTTGGTGATATTGCAATAGCTCAGACCCGCCTCCTCCTGCGCCATTTCCCGGCGATCGGCGGTGTCGAGCGGATGCATCTCCAGTTCGGAGATGCGCATCAGATAGCGCGGCCCGGCGAAGGCCTGCTTGTTGTCCTCGTGATCACGCACCACGTGGCAGGTGTTCTGGCACAGGAAGCACTCGATGCACTTGCGGAACTCCTGTGAGCGCTCCACATCGACCTGTTTCATCCGGTACTCGCCCGGCGCGAGATCGGCAGGAGGCGTGAAAGAAGGTATCTCCCTTGCCTTCTCGTAATTGAACGAGACATCGGTGACGAGATCCTTGATGATCGGGAAGGTGCGCATCGGCGTCACCGTGATCACCTCGTCCTGGGTGAACGTCGACATTCGCGTCATGCACAGCAACCGCGGCCTGCCGTTCACCTCCGCCGAACACGAACCACATTTGCCCGCTTTGCAATTCCAGCGCACCGCGAGATCGGGCGCCTGGGTGGCTTGCAGGCGATGGATGATGTCGAGCACCACTTCGCCCTCGTTCACCAGCACCGTGAAGTCCTCGAGACCGCCGCCGTCGACATCACCGCGCCAGACCCGGAACCGGGCGTCGTACCCCATCGCTACGCCTTTCGCTCGGCCGAGCTCGCGGCCGGATGTTCGGCCAGTTCCTGCTCGGTGTAGTACTTCTCGAGTTCGCTGAGTTCGAACAGGGCGAGCAGGTCCTCGCGCATCGGCGTCTGATCGGCCGGGGTGACCTTGATCGCCGGCATCTGCTGTCCCGCCGTGGCGGGGTCGATCGCGCAGACCAGCAGTGTGTTGCGCCAGTCCGGGTTCATCCCGGGGTGGTCGTCGCGGGTGTGCCCGCCGCGGCTCTCGGTGCGCAACAGCGCGGCCTCGGCCACGCATTCGCTGACCAGCAGCATGTTGGCCAGGTCGAGCGCCAGATGCCAGCCGGGATTGAACTGCCGCTGCCCTTCCACCGTGACATCGGCGAATCGGGCGCGCAGCTGCGCCAGCTTCTTGATCGCCTCGCGCACCTCGTGTTCCTTGCGGATGATGCCGACCAGGTCGTTCATCGTCTGCTGCAACTCGCTGTGCAGGGTGTAGGGGTTCTCGCCGGGACCGGCCACCGGCGGATCGAACGGTGCCAGTGCGGTTTTCGTGGCGGCCGCGATATCGGCGTCGGCCGGTGCGGGCCGCTCGGTCAGCTGCTGGACGTAGGCCGACGCGCCGAGCCCGGCCCGCCTGCCGAACACCAGCAGGTCCGACAGCGAGTTGCCGCCGAGCCGGTTCCACCCGCGCACACCCCCGCACCCCGCCCCGGCGGCCAACAAGCGGGGCACCCCGCCCGCGCTGGTATCGGGGTCGACCTCGATACCGCCCATCACGTAGTGACAGGTCGGGCCGACCTCCATCGGTTCGGCGGTGATGTCGACATCGGCCAGCTCCTTGAACTGGTGATGCATCGACGGCAGCCTGCGCACGATCTCGTCGGCGGGCATGCGGGAGGCGATATCCAGGTAGACGCCGCCGTGTTCGGTGCCGCGCCCGGCCTTGACCTCCTCGTTGATCGCCCTGGCGACCTCGTCGCGGGGGAGCAGGTCGGGGGTGCGGCGCGCGGAATCGTTGTCGCGCAACCACTGATCGGCCTCGGCCTCGGTCTCGGCGTACTGGCCCTTGAACACCGGCGGGATGTAGTCGAACATGAACCGCTTGCCCTCGGAGTTCTTCAGCACGCCACCGTCACCGCGCACGCCCTCGGTGACCAGGATGCCCTTCACGCTCGGCGGCCAGACCATGCCGGTCGGATGGAACTGCAGGAATTCCATATTGATCAGCGTCGCGCCCGAGCGCAGTGCCAGCGCGTGCCCGTCGCCGGTGTACTCCCAGGAGTTCGAGGTCACCTTGTAGGACTTGCCGATGCCGCCGGTCGCGAGCACGATCGCGGGCGCCTTGAACAGCACCAGCCCGCCCGACTCGCGCCAGTAACCGAAGGCGCCGGCGATCCGGCCGTTGTCGGTGAGCAGTTCGGTGATCGTGCACTCGGCGAACACCTTGATCCTGGCCTCGTAGTCACCGGTGGCGGCGTGGTCCTCCTGCTGCAGCGACACGATCTTCTGCTGCATGGTGCGGATCAGTTCCAGACCGGTCCGGTCGCCGACGTGAGCAAGGCGCGGGTAGGTGTGGCCGCCGAAGTTGCGCTGGCTGATCCGCCCGTCGGGAGTCCGATCGAACAGCGCGCCATAGGTTTCCAGCTCCCACACCCGGTCCGGAGCTTCCCGCGCGTGCAGTTCGGCCATCCGCCAATTGTTGAGGAACTTGCCACCACGCATGGTGTCCTTGAAATGGGTCTGCCAGTTGTCCTTCTCGTTGGCATTGCCCATCGAGGCAGCGCAACCGCCCTCGGCCATCACGGTGTGCGCCTTGCCGAACAACGACTTACACACCACCGCGACCGAGAGCCCCTGCTCTCTTGCCTCGATGACGGCACGCAATCCGGCGCCGCCCGCCCCGATCACCACGACGTCGTAGTCGTGCTGTTCCACTTCTGGCATGTCGATGAAGCTCCTCGAGTCGACGCGAAATCAGTTGACGAACCGCAGGTCAGAAATGGTCTGGCTCGCAACCAACATCACGTAGAAGTCGGTGAGCGCGAGGGTGCCGAGGGTGGTCCAGGCCAGCGCCATGTGGCGGGTGTTGAGCTTGGAGACCTGGGTCCAGAACCAGTACCGCACCGGATGCGCGGAGAAGTGCTTGAGCCTGCCGCCCGCGATGTGCCTGCAGGAATGGCACGACAGGGTGTAGGCCCACAGCAGAATGACGTTGACCACCAGCACGATATTGCCGAGACCGAAGCCGAAACCGCCGGTGTCACCGTGGAATGCGTAGATCGCGTCGTAGGTGTTGATCAGCGAGACCACCACCGCGACATAGAAGAAGTAGCGGTGCGAGTTCTGGATGATCAGCGGCAGCCGCGACTCACCGGTGTAGCGCGCGTGCGGTTCGGCGACCGCGCAGGCGGGCGGGGAGAACCACACCGACCGGTAGTAGGCCTTGCGGTAGTAGTAGCAGGTCAGCCGGAAGCCGAGCAGGAACGGCAGCACCACGAAGCCGAGCGGGATCCACATCGGGAGTTCACCGAACGGTGTGCCGAAATGGCTCGAACCCGGTGCGCAGGAGTCGCTCAGGCACGGGGAGTAGAACGGCGTCAGATAGTGGTACTGCGGCACCCAATAGGCCGTGCGCACAAACGATCTGATCGTCGCGTAGCCGACGAAGGCGGCCAGGCCGATCGCGGTGAGCAGGGGTGGCAGCCACCACCGGTCGGTGCGCAGGGTGCGCGCGGCGATACGGGCTCTCGTCTTGCTGAAGACGCCCGTGCCGGACGGCGGGGTGGTGGTCGGTGCGGCACTCACGCTGGATGCCTCGCTGATCTAGGCCGTGCGGCGGTTGATCATTCCCCACCGCGATGGATTGTGATGTGGAGCACCATACGCCTGTGTTATCGCCGCTCGAGTCGGGTCTCCCCCAACCGCCCGTTACCCACCCTGGTGATCTCTGTCACAGCACCAGGTCTGGACAGGGGTCGGGGGGGGGGGCGCCGGGGGGGGGGGCGGGCCCCCCCCGGGGCACTCGTTGTGGGTTTGTTTTTGGCTCTCTGTGTCTCAACGAAAC
>NZ_JBHXMY010000040.1:3981-20577 GCF_042720195.1 Nocardia sp. NPDC058497
GGACAGGGGTCGGCGCGGCGACCCTGGGTGGCAGGACCGCCGCGCCGGTGAACAGGTCTTGCTATTTGGTTCTGGGCCGGGAGTGGAAACCGAGCCCCTCGTCCTGCGCGCCCATCCAGGCGGCCTCGTCGGACTTGCTGTCCGGGACATAGATCGGTTCGGCCCTGCGCGGGGCGGCGAGCTCCGGCGGCGGCGCCTGCTCGAACTCCTCGGCATCGATGACGAGCCGCTCGAGGTCGTTCTCCAACCTGCGTACGGTGGCCGCGTCGCCGTAGTTGGAGCGCAGTGCGCCGATCGATTGCCGGAGTTGGCCGACCGCGTAGCGCAGTTCCGCGATATCGCTGCGTGTCATCGTTACCTCCTGTGTATATGGCGGGCATACCGACTCGTCGGATCACCTGGCACGCCCGTGAACCCCCGGGCCGCACTGCACCGAGTCGTGTGACTCACCACACAACGTGATCTCCACCACAATAACCGAGCTTTTCGGTTTGCGCCCGAAGTTGGCCCGGATTTCACGGTTGCCGTCCGGTAACTCCCGGGCTCAGCCCGCGACGGCGTAGTGCCCGTGGACGCCGGCGGCCGCGCGCGCGACCAGCGTGGCGATCGAGTGGGCGACCTCCTCGGCGCACTCGAGGATGACGCTGTGCCCCGCGCCCTCGATCCGCACCAGTTCGGCGCCCGCCAGCTGGGAGGCGAGCACCACCGAGTGCGTGAACGGCACCATCAGGTCGGCCGAGCCCGCCAGCACCAAAGTGGGCAGCTCGCGCAGTCGCGGCAGGGTGTGCGCCTCGTCGAAGGTCAGCAGCGAGCTCAGGAAACCCGACATGGTCAGCAGCGGCGTTTCGTTGAGCACCGCGGTCGCGATCGCGGCGACCCGTGGGTTCACCCGCCTGGTCCCCGCGCTCGCCTCGCGGATCAGCGGCCCGAAGATCCAGCGGGAGAAGCGCTTCGACGCCTGCATCACCCGCGGCGCGTGCACGACGGCACGCTGGAGCGAGGCGACGGCGTGCCGGTTGAGCAGCCTGCCGAGGCCGACCTCGGTGATCCCGCCCGCCGCGCCCGCGATCAATCCGATCCCGGCGACACGCTCGCCGATCGCCGCCGGGAACAGCCGGGCGTAGGCCAGCAGCACCATCGCGCCCATCGAATGGCCGACCAGCACGACCGGCCCCTTCGGCGCGACCGCGCGCAGCACGGCGTCGAGGTCGGTGGCGAGCTGGTCGATCGTGTAGGTCGTGTGGTGGGCGTGCCCGGACTCGCCGTGGCCGCGGTGGTCGTAGAACACCATCCTGGTCCCGGCGTCCCAGTGCTCGAGCAGCTGTTCGCGCAGGATCGCCCAGGACCCGGTGTGCAGGCAGTGACCGTGGACGAAGACGACGGTCAGCGTCGCATCGTCGGCGCCGAAGGTGCGAACCGCGATCGGCACGCCGTCGTCGGCGGTGACCGTCGCGCGACGGCCTTCGGAAGCAGCGATGGCGAAAGTCTTCGACATAACGGCCTCCTGGGTTCCGGAGCGCTGGTACGGCGGCCCGCCACAGCGTGGGGGTACGCGTACTGGTTGTTTCGAATCAGATTTCCGGACCGTTAGCCCGTGAATCCTCGCGTTACCCAGCTGATGCGCAACCGAATCCGGACGGGCTCCGGTCGTTACCAAGGAGACTCTTCGGCTCTCTAGCGGTATTGCTAGAAATCTGTAGATCAACCCGCGAACGCGGCGCCTGAGATTTGTATCGGCATATCTAGGAGAGGGGCTAGATGGCCGCAGAGAGCTATACGCTCCGGAGGTAGCGGCCGAAGTGGGGGACCGTGAAGCCGATCGTGCCGCGTTCGGCCGAGTAGATCAGGCCCTTCTTGATCAGGCCGTCGCGCGCGGGGGAGACCGAGGCGGGCTTGCGGCCGAGTTCGGCGGCCACCGCCGAGGTGGCGACCGGGCCGTCGTCGCCGGCGAGGTCGGCCATCGCGCGCATGTACTCGCGTTCGGCGGGCGTGGCGCGCTCATAGCGGGAACCGAAGAAGCCGACCGCCAGTTCCTCCTCGGCCGTAGGCGAGGCCACCTCGACGTCCTCGGCGGTGATCGGGCTCTCCGGGGCCTGATCCCAGGCCGCCTTGCCGTAGGCCTGCACGAAATACGGGTAGCCGTCGGCCTTTTGGTACAGCGAGTCCAGGGCTGCCTCGGTGAACTTCACTTCCTCGCGTTCGGCCGGGGCGATCAGCGCGAGGTCGGCCGACTCCCGGTCGAGCCGATCGATGCGGTGATAACTGAACAGCCGCTCCGAGTAGCTCTTGGACGCCGAGAGCACCGCGGGCAGATGCGGCAGGCCGGCGCCGACGACGATCAGCGGCGCGGCGTCCTGGCTGAGCTCATGACAGGCGCCGCAGATCGCGGACACGTCGGCCGGGCCCAGATCCTGCATCTCGTCGATGAAGATGCCGATCCCGACGCCGATGTCGGCCGCCAGCGCCGCGGCCTCGGAGAACAGTTCGATCAGGTCGATCTCGATATCGCCGGAATCGGCGCGCCCGGTCACCGCGGGCACGTCGATGCCGGGCTGCCAGCGTTCGCGCATGCCCTTGTCGGCGGTGGCGCGCAGGGCGAAGGCCTTGAGGATGCCGAGGAAGTCGTCGACGCGCTCGGGATTGCGGTGCGCCATCGCGATCGCGCGCACCGCCATGTGCAGCGCGGACGACAGCGGCCTGCGCAGATCCTGATCCGGCCGCGCCTCGATCTTGCCGGTGCCCCAGCTGCGCGAGACGGCGGCCGAGCGAAGCTGGTTGAGCAGCACGGTCTTTCCCACGCCACGCAAACCGGTGAGCATCACGCTGCGTTCCGGCCTGCCCCTGGCGACGCGCTCGAGCACGATGTCGAAGGCGGCCAGTTGCTTGTCGCGCCCGGCCAATTCGGGTGGACGTTGGCCGGCGCCGGGGGCGTAGGGATTGCGCACGGGGTCCATGCCGGACAACCGTAGCGCGTCGGCACGGCAGAATCTCGGTAACTCTGGGCTGTGTCCTAGATACTGCTAGCGAATGCAAGACGAGCGGAACGGGGACGGAGCGGCATGTTCGAGGAATCCCAGCGCGATGGTCACGACGCCGAGCCCGCGGTGGCCTCCACCGCCGAGATCGTCGCGGGCTGGGAGCTGCCCGCAGGCGCGTTCCTGGCCGACACCATCCGGCGCGGCGTGCTCGCCACCATCGACGCCGGATACGACGATCCGACGGCGATCGCGGACCTGGCGATCGGGCCGCTGGTGATCGCGCTCGGCAGGCTGGAAGTCGACCTGGCCGACGCGCGCACGCGCATCGCGGAGCTGGAGCGACGGCTCGCCCGCCGCGGCTGATAACGAAACAGCGATGCGGAGATCGGACCGTTACGCGTGGCGACACGCCGGGGATATGCCCCCTGTTCTGGGGGTTTGCGGGATGCGAGAAAACAACTTGCGCGCTTCGCTGGACAGCCTGCATCACAGGCCGTAATCTTCTCGTGACTTAGTGGAGTCTGTCGCTTCGTCAGAGAAACGGCGCCATTGAGTCACCGCCGAACAAGTCGTCGCACCAAGCGATCCCGACGACGCGGTGGTGGAGCAGCAAGATCGGAGACTCGTCTCGGTGGGTAAACACAGCTTGCAGCGGGATTCTCGACTGCCGAATTCCGTCAAGGGTGCACTCGTTCTGGGTGCGGTGGCCGCCACGACCGGTGCGATGCCCGCGATTTCGCAGGCCGCCACGATCAACATTCCCGGCCTCGGTAACTTCGATCTGCCGCCGGAGCTCGAGCAGCCCGCGCAGCAGGTGGAGAAGCAGCTTCAGGCGATGGTCGCGCCGCAGGGCCCGGCCGCACCGCAGCTGCCGAGCGTCACCTTCGACAACCCGTTCCAGCAGCAGCAGTCGGCGGGCAACGTCGCGCTCGACGCGGCGCGGACCAAGCTGGGCGCGGTCTACAGCTGGGGTGCCGCAGGCCCCTCGAGCTTCGACTGCTCCGGCCTCGTGCAGTGGGCCTACCGTCAGGCCGGTATCGAACTGCCGCGCACCAGCTTCGAGCAGTCGCACGTCGGCGCGCCGGTGTCCTTCGACAACCTGCAGGCCGGTGACATCGTCATCACCAACGGTGGCGGCCACGTCGGCATCTACGCGGGCAACGGTCAGCTGCTGAACGCGGTGCAGTCGGGCACCCCGGTGTCCTACACCCACCTCAGCGCCGACGACGTCGTCACGGCTCGCCGTATCGTCTAAGGGGTGAGCCCCGCCGAACAACGCTCCATCACCCAGGCCCGCGTCGATTCGTGGATCTGGGCGGTGCGCTTGTTCAAGACGCGCTCGGCCGCGGCGGAAGCCTGTCGTGGCGGGCACGTGCGTGTCAACGGTGTGACCGTGAAACCGGCGCACCAGGTGAAACTCGGTGACGAGGTCAGGATCCGGCACGCGGGCATCGAACGCATCGTCGTCGTGGAGCGGATCATCCACAAGCGCGTCGGACCACCGATCGCCGCGCAGTGCATGATCGACCGCAGCCCGCCGCCACCGCCGAAGGAAGTCCTCGCGTCCATCCCGCAGCGTGAGCGCGGCGCGGGCAGGCCGACCAAACGTGAACGCCGCGAAACGGATCGGCTGATGGGCCGCTCCGACTAGACAGGCGCTTTCGCTGCCAACCTGCTAGCCGCCACCGTCGCGATCGCGATCGTGCACAGCGTGGCCAGCATGATCGCCGAACCCTCACCCGGCACCAGCACGCCCAGCTGACTCCCCACCGTCACCGCGGCGACCGGCACCCCGATCTGCGCCGCCGCCAGCGCACCGTAGGTCAGCGGCTGGCGGATGACTCGCGTCGTGCAGTGCACCGCGACCGCGCCGAGACCGAGCGTCAGTCCGAGCAGGATGAACTGCGGATGCTCCCCGAGTTCACGCAGATCCAGCCGCGCCCCGAGCCAGACGAAGAACAACGGCGCCAGCAGACCGTCGCTGATCGCGAACACCTGCCTGGCCACCCGGCGCGGTTCACCGACACCAGCCACCGCCAGACCGGCCGCGAAACCGCCGAGCATGATCGACACATGCATCGCGCTCGCCACCCCGCACAGCGCGAACACCAGCACCAGACTCACCCGCAGCTCCAGGGTGAACTTGCGCTCCGCGGACACCACGTGCACCTGCCGCTGCGCGCCCGTCTGCTGCAGATACCGCAGGATCAGGAACATCACGACCGCACAGGCGGCGACCACCACCGCACCGAGCGCGGCCCGCGCCGCATTGCCCGGGTCGATCACCAGCGGTAACGCCACGATGCAGGCGGTGTCGGCGATGGCGACCTGGGCGGTGAGGGCGAGCACCGGCGGTCCGCTCAACCGCAGCGAGTCGATGATCGGCAGCGCCATCGCCGCCGAGGACGACGCCATCAGCACCGCGTAGATCGCGCCGTGGCCGATGCCGAAGGCCTGCGCCACCGCCCAGCCCGCGACCGCCGCGACGACGCCGACCAGCACTGCCCGCACCACCCCGGCGCCCAGCGCGCCGCGCACGGCCGGATCGCGGACCGGAACATGGGTACCCGCCGCGAACATCACCAGCGCGAAACCCATATCGGCGAGGAAGACGAAGATCGGATCCTCGGCGTCGAGGATCCGCAATCCCGTCGTGCCGAAGATGATCCCGGCGATCAGCTCGCCGAGGATGACCGGCAGATGCAGCCGTTTCGGCAGGGCCAGCAGCGGCCCGGCGACCCCGAGCGCGACGACCAGCGCCAGGGTCGCGAAGGTCATGGCATCGCGGCGATCTTGGCTGGAATGCCGCAGTTCTCGTCGGCGAAGTAGAGCGCGCACACCCGGTGGTAGCCGTCGGCGATCAGCATCGGCACATTCTCGCGGCAGTCACCGCGCACCAGCAGGACCGGCGAGAGTGGCTTGCCCTCGTTGATCTTCAGCAGGTCCTTGCGCACGTGCGGGTTGTCGGGCGTGAGCGCTTCGAGCTGGGAGGCGCGCAGAATGTCCTTCGCCTTCTTCACGACCACCGGTGCGCTGCGGAGTTCGGCCACGATCGCCTCGACCACCGCCCTGTCGGCCAGCAGCTCGAGATAGTCGGCGGCGGCCGGATAGTCGTGTTCCTCCGGCGTGGCCTTCCACTGCACCTGGACGATTTGGTCTGCCATCGGATCATCATCCGCCGGTGCCGCCGGGGTTAGCGGGACGGTCGCTGGATGTTGTCGTTTGTTTGCCCGATCGGTATGCGCGAAAAAGTACATGGTGGTCGGGTTGTGGGCGATCGCCTACGGTGGCAGCTATGGGTGAGCGCAGGCCGATGTTATCGACGCTTCTTGCCTGCTGTGTCGCTGTCGCCGCCACGGTCCCGCGCCTGCTGTGGCCGCGGCAGGCGAACACCGCTTTCCTCGCCGAACTCGAGTCGGCCCCGCTACCCCCGGCGCACAACACCGTCGAGCTCACCGCGCTGATCCAGGCCGACCTGTCCGCGCCGACGGCGATCGTCGCCGAGGGCGTGCGGACGCCGCGCTCGACTCCGCTGACCATGGCGACCTTCCTGGTCCGGCACCCGTCGGCCACGTTCCTGGTCGACCCGGCGATCTGCGCCGGCGTGCACGAGCGGGTGCTGCCCGAGCTGCCGTTCCCGGTCCCGCTGCTGGTCGCGCCCGAGCAGCCGGTGCACGGACTGAGCGAGGTGCTCGCCGCCAACGAGCTGACCGGCGCCGACATCGACTTCGTCCTGCCAACCCACCTGCACTGGGACCACGTCGCCGGGCTGTACGAGCTGCCAGGCTGGGTGCCGATCCGGGTGCCCGACGTCGAATACCGCTGGGCGATGGGCGGATCGCACGCCCCGCTCGGCGTCGCGCGCGGTCCGCTGCGCGGGCGCGTCTTCGATCTCTACGAGCTCGACGGACCGCCGGTGCTCACCTTCGCCCGCAGCCCCGACCTGTTCGGCGACGGTTCGGTGCTGCTGGTCGACCTGGCCGGGCACACGCCGGGCAGCATCGGTGTGCTGCTCGCCGTCGACGACGGGTCGCGGGTGCTGCTCGCGGGCGACGCGGTGTGGAGCACGCTGCAGGTCGAGCTGCTGCGGGAGAAGGCACCGATGCCGGGCGAACTGTTCGACGCCGATCGCGACGCCGCTTTCGAGACCGTGCACCGTCTGCACGCGCTGCCCGAGGGTATCGAGCTGATCCCGGGACACGACCGTGCCGCCGTCACCGCGCGCGCCGCGCACTGACCCTCAGCCCGCGAGCCCTTCCGCAACACTCGCGTACCGCGGCCGCCAGCCCAGTTCCTCGTGCGCCAGCGCACTAGAGACCTGCATCGAGGTATCGGACATGAGCGCGCCGATATAAGGCACAGCCAGCCGGATCATCCACGCGGGCAACCGGATCGGCCGCGGCGTGCCATGACTACTGGCCACCTCGCCGAAGAACTCACCCCAGGTGATCGGCGTATCGTCGGCCAGGTTGTACGCCCGCCCCGCCGTCCCCCGTTCGAGCGCCGCGACCGTCGCCGCCGCGGCATCCTCGACGTGGATCCAGCTGTTCACCCCACCGGAGCCGAGCGGCCCGACCGGGCTGCGCTTGCGCATCATGTCGGCGAACAGATCGCTGAACGCGCCGGGACCGTAGAACAGCCCATACCGCAACGCGATTCCGTCGACCGGCGCCGCGAACACCAGATCCTCCCCGGCGACGGTCGCGCGCACGACCTCGTCGGCCACGCCGCCGTTGTACACGCCGAACTGATCGCGCTCGGTCACCGGCCGGTCGCCGTGATCGTGATAGCCGTAGCCGAGGATCAGCGACTGGGTGAGGAAGCGTCCCGCGCCGACCAGCCCGGCGGCCTCCAGCAGGTTGGCGGTGCCGACGGTGCGCAGCAGGCCGGTCGGATCGTCGGCCGGAATCCGGCGCTGCACCTTCGCGTCGCGCAGCGCGGTCGCCTCGTGGATCACGGCGTCGGCGGCGGTGCCGTCGAGCGCGCGGAGCAGCCCGTCGCGATCGAGGACGTCGGCGGTGATCGGCTCGGCGCCGAGTTCGCGCACGAGCGGATGGGAATCGGGATTGCGCACGATGGCCGACACGTGGTGACCGTTCGCGGTCAGCGCGCGGATGAGCGGGCGGCCGATGGCGCCGGTGGCGCCTGCGAGCAGAACCTGCATGAGAGTTCCTTCCGGGCGAGCGAGTGTTTCCCTGCTACCTGGACGAGCGACGACCTCGCGATGTGACGCTCTGTGACCGGCTTCACCTGGCCTGCGGCGACCGGAAACTTGTGCGATGTCACGGCGGGTCGACGGCGTGTCGGTGTGTATCGTGCGGCTCATGCGAGTCGACGGTCGGGAGATCCCGGTCACGGGAAGTCTCCTGCAGCCGCTGACCCGGCGGACCAGCGACATCATCCGGGTCGCGCTGGCGGCTATCGGGGTCGGAGTGGTGGTCGCCGCCTCGTTGATCACCAGGCCGGAATGGCTGGCGCTGGAACGGGCGGTGTCCAATATCGTCGACTTCCTCAGCCAGGACCAGTCCACCATGATCTACCTGGTCTACGGAATGCTCATCCTGGCCCTGCCGTTCGCCATCCTGATCGAACTGGTGGTGCGCAGGCAGTGGAAGCTGCTCGCGGGATACGCGGCCGCGGGTCTGCTCGCCTTGCTGGCGCTCTCGATCACCGGGGCAGGCATCTCGACGCCGAAATGGCATCTGCCGGCACCGGACCGATTCGACACCTTCCTCGCGCAGTTCCTCGACGACCCGCGCTGGATCGCGATGCTGGCCGCGATGCTCACCGTCTCCAGCCCGTGGCTGCCGGTACGGCCCCGGCGCTGGATGTGGTTCCTGCTGTTGATGTTCGCGCCTATTCACCTGGCGGTCAGCTCCGTGGTGCCGGCCAGGGCCATGCTCGGGCTGGTGGTCGGCTGGCTGGTCGGCGCGGTGATCGTGTGGCTGGTCGGCACGCCCGCGCTCGAGGTGCCGCTGGAGGCGGCGGTCCGGGTGCTGGCCCGGCGTGGCTATACCGTGCGTGCCTTTCGGGTCGACCGGCCCGCCGGACGCGGTCCGCTGCTGCTCGCGACCGAGGTCGACGGCCCGGAGTCCGAGCTCGTCGTCGAGATGTACGGCAAGAATCAGCGCAGCTTCGGCGCGGTAAAACAGCTGTGGCGCTGGATCACCTTCCGTTCCAGCGAGACCGCGCCGCTACACGGGTCGATGCATCGGGCGGTGGAACATCGGGCGTTGCTCGGCATCGCGATCGGCGACGTCGGCATGGCCGACTGCCGACAGGTCGCCGTGGCGGGCCTCGACCGCGGCTGGATGCTGTACGCGCACACCGTTCCGCATGGCACGCCGATCCAGAAGCTGTCGGCGCAGGTCCTGCCCGGGGTGTGGCGTTCGTTGCTGCGGTTGCACGAGAACCAGATCAGCCTCGGTGATCTGCAGCCCGGCAATGTTCGAGTCCACCAGGGCGACACGCTGTTCGGCGGCTTCGCGGCCGCCGAGTTCGGCGCCTCCGAGGCGCAACGGCAGACCGACATCGCCCAGCTGCTGGTCACGACGACCTCGCTGTACGGCAAACACGAAGCGGTGTCGGCGGCGATCGGGGTGCTGGGGGAGAGCACCGTCGTCACCGCGGCCAGGCGCCTCACGAAATCGGCCATGCCGACGGGCATCCGCAAGTCGGTGCCCGACTGGACCAAGGTGATGGCCACCGCGCGCGAGGAGATCCGCGAGCAGACCGGGCACGACCGCATCCAGTCCGCGCAGCTCACCCGCTTCACCCGCAATCAGATCATCCAGCTGGTGCTGTTGTTCGCGCTGGTCTACGTCGCCTATCCGTTCTTCAGCCAGGTGCCGACCTTCTTCAGCCAGCTGCGCACCCTGAACTGGTGGTGGGCGCTGCTCGGCCTGGTGATCGCGGCGCTCACCTACGTCGCCGCGGCGGTCGCGCTCGGCGCGTGCGCGGACTGGGTGGTCAAGATGCGCTACCTGTTCGTGGAACAGCTGGCCAACACCTTCGTCGCCACGACGACCCCAGCCGGCGTCGGCGGTCTGGCGCTGAGCGTGCGGTTCCTGCAGCAGGCGGGTATGACGACCATGCGCGCCACCGCCGCGGTGGCGCTGCAGCAATCGGTGCAGGTGATCACCCACATCGTGCTGCTGGTCGTGTTCAGCGTGGTGGCGGGAACCTCGACCAACCTCGCCCACATCGTGCCCGACGCGACGGTGCTGTACCTGGCCGCCGGCGTCGGTGTCGGGCTGATCGGCGCGTTCATGTTCGTGCCGAAACTGCGTCGCTGGGTGAATCAATCGGTGCGGCCGCAGTTGAGGGAAGTCCTCGGCGAACTCGCCGACCTGGCTCGCGACCCGATCCGGTTCTCGCTGATCGTCGGCGGCTGCGGCGCGATCACGCTCGGGAAGGCGTTCGCGCTGTGGGTGAGTGTCGAAGCCTTCGGCGGCGGTACGGATTTCGTCGCCGTCACCATCGTCACCATGATCGGCGGCACGCTCGCCTCGGCCGCACCGACACCCGGTGGCGTCGGCGCGGTCGAGGCCGCGCTGATCGGTGGTCTTGCCGCCTTCGGCGTTCCCGCCGAGATCGCGGTCCCCTCTGTTCTGCTCTACCGCGTCCTGACCTGCTGGATCCCCGTCGCGCTCGGCTGGCCGATCATGCGCTGGATGGGCGAGAAGGAGATGATCTGAGCCCCGCGTAGTTCACGTCCTCCGGCAACGGCGCTCGCTGCCAGCCGAGTGGTCTGCACGAAAGCCTTCACGTTGCCTGCTGTCCAGTTGCTAGCGTCTTGAATCATGGTGGCGCGCAATGCTGTCTGATCCACGGGGGTGCGGCGGCGTGGACGTTTCCGGTGGTTGATCCGTCAACGGCACGGTCGCGTGTGAGTTGCCGGTGGATCGCCTACCAAGCCGGTCGGTTGGTTCTTCGCAATGATCGGCCGTCCGACGTGAACCGTCCCACAGCGACAGCGGGTACGTGCGGGGTGGGGATTCTGCGCATAAACTGTCTGGGACGTAGCCGGATGACCGAGAGGTGTTGTTTCGATGGGATCCCGGACGGTGGTCGCCGACGTCGCCGACGAGTTGGCACGCCGGGTAGCCACCGGCGAGTACCGGCCCGGCGAGCTGATGCCGTCGGTCCGCCAGGTCGCCGACGAGTTCGGGATGAACCGCGCCACCGCGCAACTCACCCTCGGCAGGCTCGAGTCCTACGGCTTCGTCGAGGCCCGTCGCGGCAAGGGTTTCACGATCCGCGACGTCAGGGAAGAGGGCGGGATGGATGTCTACCGGCATCTGTTCCGGTTCTCCGTCACCGCGCCGGACGTCGCCGCCGAGATGTTCACCGACATCGTCGAGGTCGAACGGGGCATCGTGCTGGAGGCACTGCTCGGCTACACCGAGGCGGAGAAGGTGCTCGATTCCGCCGAACTCGCCGCCGCCGTCGACGAGCTGGAGGCGATGGCCCGCCAGTCCGCGCCCGATCACGTGCGCATCATCGCCGCCGAGATCGCCCTCGTGCGCGAGCTGCTCGGCGTTCTCGGGATGAGCATGCAACGCGCCGTGCTGAATTCGGTGGCCGACATGGTCGTCGAGGTGCCGGAGGCGATCGCCGCCTACTTCGCGGTGGCGCCGGATCTGCACGTGCTCGTCTGGCGGGCGCTGCTGGCGGTGTGGGATGCCGAGTCGGCGCCGACCGAGGCCCAGCTCGCCCTGTTCGAGGACCTGTTCGCGCTGTACCACGAGAAGGTGATCGCCCGCTTCGACGAACTCGTCGGCGCGACGCCTCTCGAATCCACGGCCGCCACCGCCTGAGCGAAACCGGCTCAGCTGTCTGGGTCGGATTTCGGCGGGGACGGCCGCGACGGCCGACCGGTCAGCCGTTGAGCTTGGTCAGCCGGTCATACGCGGTGACGTACTCCTCGACCAGCCGGTTGACCACATCGGCACTGCGCTCGATCTTGTTCATCATGCCGACGACCTGGCCGACCGGATTGAAGTTCACGTCCTTGGCGGCCTCGGGGTAGCGGTGCCCGCGCTTCACGCCGTCGAGGGCGACCATCATCTGCAGCGGCATCGGCAGCGGGTCGGGGTTCTCGGTGTCCTCCCACGCGTCGGTCCAGTCGTTGCGCAGCATGCGGCACGGCTTACCGGTCCACGAGCGCGAGCGGATGGTGTCGTGGCTGGTGGCCTCGAGGTAGGTGTCCATCTGCGCGGGCGGCACATTGGCCTCCTCGACGGTCAGCCACAGCGAGCCGGTCCACGCGCCCGCCGCGCCCATCGCCAGCGCCGCCGCGACCTGCGCGCCGTTGCCGATACCACCGGCCGCCAGCACCGGCGTATCGCCGATCGCCTCGATGACCTGCGGCCACAGCACCAGCGAGGACACCTCGCCGCAGTGCCCGCCGCCCTCGGTGCCCTGGACCACCACGAAGTCCAGCCCGGCCGCCTTGTGGTTCATCGCGTGCTTGACCGAACCGCAGAGCGCGCCGATCACCCGGCCGGAGTCCTGGATGCGCTTGACGACGTCCTCGGGCGGGGTGCCGAGCGCGTTCGCGACCAGCTTCGCCTTCGGGTGGTTGAGAATCACGTCGACCTGCGGGCCCGCGGTGGTCGCGGTCCAGCCGAGCAGCTCGTTGTGGTGCTCACCGTCGGGCAGCGCGGGCACCCCGTGGTCGGCCAGGATCTTCTGGGCGAAGTCGCGATGGCCCTGCGGAACCATCTGCGCCAGCTGCTGTTCCAGCTGTTCGGGGGTCAGGCCTTCGACGCCCTTGCCCTCGTACTTCGACGGGATCACCAGGTCGACGCCGTAGATGCCGTTGACATGCTCGTCGAGCCAGGCGAGCTCCACTTCGAGCTGTTCGGCGGTGAAGCCGACGGCGCCGAGCACGCCGAGTCCGCCCGCGTTGCTCACCGCTGCCACGACATCGCGGCAGTGAGTGAAGGCGAAGATGGGGAACTCGATGCCGAGCTGTTCGCAGAATTCGGTACGCATACCGAACTGTAACACGTTCTAGTTTGCCCGATAAGGGCCAATTTCAGGCGGCCGCGGCCTCCAGCTCGGTCAGCGAATCCTCCAGGTGATCGAGCAGTCGATGCAGGTCGGGCAGGGTGCGGCGGCAGCCGACCAAGCCGAAATCGAGGTTGTCGCCATTCGAGGTGAGGGTGATGTTGACGGCCTGGCCGTCCAGCGGGATAGACAGCGGGTAGCTCGCGTCCAGCCGTGAGCCGTTCCAGTACAGCGGCTCCCGCGCGCCCGGCACATTCGAGATGACGATGTTGAACGGCGGCGTCGCCATCGAGGCGAAACCGGGCAGCAGCATCGCCGCCATCGGGCTCAGCATCACCCCGGCGACCGCGAGCGTCTGGGCGGGCGTCAGCGAGCGGTAGACCTCCTTGTTGCGCCGCGTCGACTCGCTCACCACGCGCAGCCGCTCCAGCGGATCGGCGACGTCGGTGCCCAGATTGCACAGCAGCGCCGCGATCTTCACGCCCTGGGTGTCGGTGTCGTCCTCGTCGCGCAGCGACATCGGCACCATCGCGATCATCGGCTTGTCCGGCAGGGCGTCGCGTTCGAGCAGATAGGCGCGCAGCGCGCCCGCCGACATCGCCAGCACCACATCGTTGACGGTGGTCCCGGTCGCCTTCTTCACCTGCTTGACCCTGTCCATCGACCAGGTGCGCACCACGCACCTGCGCGCACCGCCGATCGGCACATTGAACAGCGTGCGCGGCGCCTCGAACGGCAGTGTCAGCTGCTGCTGCAGCAGGCCGGTGCGGGTCGCCCGCATCAGCGCGGCGGTCGACGAACCCGCCGAGCCGAGGTTGCCGAGCAGGCCGCCCAGCCGGGTTCGGTGTTCGCGTGGCTCCTCGGCGCGCTGCTTGCGCGGCAGGTTCCACGGCGTCTTGATCTCGGTAGTGAAGGGATCGGTGGTGAGTGTGCGCCGCAGCAGCCGCTGCGCGGACACACCGTCGATCAGCGAGTGGTGCATCTTCGAGTACAGCGCGAACCGGCCGTCGGCCAGGCCCTCGACGAAGTGCAGCTCCCACATCGGGCGGTGCCGGTCGAGCAGGGCGCTGTGCAGCTTCGAGGCGTGATCGAGCAGCTGGCCGATCAGGCCTGGCGCGGGTAACGCGCTGCGCTGGACGTGATAGTCCAGGTCGACCTCATGGTCCTGGGTCCAGGCCAGCTGGGGCGCGCCCAGCCAGGTGGCGGGCCGCTTGCGGAAGGTCGGCCTGCAGGTGTTGTCGGCGAGCAGGGTGTCGCGGAACTCGCGCAGATAGTCCGGGCCCGCGTCCTCCGGCGGTTCGAACAGCTGCAGTGAGCCCACATGCATCGGGTGCTCACGAGATTCCGCGAGCAGGAACAGCGCATCCAACGGCGCGATGAACTCCATCACAAATCGCCCCCTGACGAGAGTGGTTCGGTGCAAGTGTGTAGACAATCGACCACGCTGTCGGGTCGGCACCGCGACGCATCGCGTGCCGCCTTCCAAGTTACCCGGGCGTTCGGTGTCGCGTCAGCTGAACGGCCACACCATCCGTCCGGGCCCAGCCGCGCTCGCCAGAAAGACGCGGCCCCGGCCGGATTCGGCTGCGGTCAGACCTGGGCGGGCTCGGCCTGCCGGGCCTCGACCACGTCCTCGATGACCTCGGCCACGCGCAGCTCGGCGGTCTGCTCCTCGATCTCCTGCTCGAAAGCCGCGTCCTCGATGGGCATTTCGTCGACCGGCTCGTCGACCGGCTCGGACACCGGCGGCGCGGGTGCCGGAACCGGCGGGACCGCAGGGCCTTTCGTGGCGATGTCGATACCGAGTTCGATCCGCGTCGTCTCCACCAGCGCCCGCTCCTGCTCGGCGGCATGGCGCATCGCCTTCTGCCACAGCGAGGCCATCTCCTCGAGCTCCTCGACCGTGGCCTCCACATCGATGTGCAGCTTCAGCCGCTGCATGGTGATGTGCTGGGCGGCGGTGAGAGTGCGCAGCAGGTCTTCGCACTTGTTCGGGATCCGGCGGTGCGCCACGACCCGCAGCCGGGTCAGCATGCCGTTCGGGCGATCCCAGATCACCTTGTGGATCTGCGCGCCGACGTTGTCGATCTCCTCCGCGGTGACGAGATCCCATTCCCCGCAGCTGGTCAGGTCGGCGCGCACCGAGGCCGAGGTCTCCAGGATCGAGGCGACAGCGGCGAGCACCACCTCCCGGCGCCACGCCTCGTGATCACGCTGGTCACCCACCATGTTCGACAGCTCGACATTGCGCTGCGCGGCGTCGAGTGCCTGCCTGCCGCGCTCGTCTGCCGCGGCGATGCCCTCGCGGTGGGTGCGGTTGTTGGCGATGACACCGACCAGAACTGCGGCGGCGACGACGAGCGAACCGAGGAGTGGGAGCCACTGAGTCACCCGCCGATCATTGCATCGAGGCACCGCACAGTCATCATGATCGGCGCGTTGCCTGGCGATGTCGCCCGGAGTGTCGGTGCTGAGAAACGACAATCCCCGGTGGGCGGCGTGGCCCACCGGGGATTGTGCGGTCTCGATCAGTTCGTCGGAGCCGGGGTGGTGGTCGTCGGCTCGACGGTCGTGGTCGGCGCCACCGTGGTGGTCGGTGCCGGCGCGGCCGTTGTGGTCGTCGGCTCGGGCGCCGCGGCCTGGTTCGTCGCCGGTTCCTGCGCCGGAGCGGGCGTCGTGGTCGACGGCGTCGTCGTGGACGGGGCGACCGTCGTGGTCGAGGTGGTCGTGCTCGTGTCCGTCTTCGACGTGGTGGTCGGCGATGTCGTCTTCGCCGCGGTCGTCGACTTCGCCGTCGTGGTGCTCGGCGCCACCGCGGTGGTGGTCGTGGCGGGCTTGGTCGGCGCGGCCAGCGCGGCGGTCACATCGTCATCGGTGGGCGCCGACTTGGTGTCCACCTTCTCGCCTGCCTGCGCCTGCTTGGCCAGGTGGGTCAGCCACGCCGCCGCGTACTCGGCCGAGGTCAGCGGCTTGCCGTTGGCGGCGTCGGAGTCACGCCAGTAGTCGAAGTGATGACCGGTGCCGTTCGGGCCGAGGGTGAGCTGGTACGGGTCGCTCATCGCCACCGGGATGGTGTTCTGGTTCGTCACGATCAGCCCGACGATCTCGTTGAACACCTTCTGCGGCAGGTACGCCAGCGGCGAGATCTTCTCACCGGCGATGGTGTCGGCCTTCGCGGGCGCCTTGGTCTCACCCGGCTTGTAATCGGGGTCCGACACCTTCAGCAGCACGTCGAGGAAGGTCTCGTCGCTGGCCATCCAGTTCGGGTTCGAGCCGATGTCGGAGAAGGCCGCCATCGCGATCCGGCCGAGGGTGAAGGCCATGTCCTGGCCGGTGGCCGGGGTGAGCCCGTCGCGCTGCAGGTCGTCGACGTTGATCTGCCTGCCCACATTGGCGGCCAGCTGCAGCAGGGAGATGTTCTCCGGCGCCGCGCAGGTGAGGTCGCCCTCGGAGCAGAACGAGGCGATCTTGCCGTTGAGCGCGCCGAAGCCGCCGCCGGTCGTGACACCCGTGCCCGAGATCGGCTTGGTGCCGTCCTGGTACTTCTGGTCGAAGCCGTCCGGGTTGGCGAACGGGTCATCGGCGCCGATGAACGTGCCGTCGC
>NZ_JBHXMY010000041.1:0-20548 GCF_042720195.1 Nocardia sp. NPDC058497
TAGGGGGCTCCACGGCGGATTCGCCGTGTGGCCTATGGCGCTCGCCTGGAACGCGGGTTGGGTTAACGCCCTCAGGGGTTCAAATCCCCTATCCTCCGCCACAGCAGGGCCCTGATCGGTTCGCCGGTCGGGGCCCTGTTCGTTTAATCGGTGGATCTGTCGGTGGGCTTCCGTAGAGTGAGCCCCGACAGTGCGGGAGACCCCCACCACACCCACCGCCGGTGTCGCCGCCACGTCACAAGATGTGTGCGTGCCGACACAGTGGAGTGGGTACCCATCCCCAGTGCCCGTCCGTAAACGGACGGCGTGCGCCGGTCGATATCTATTCGACCGCGCCCCCAAGACTTCAGAAAGACACCATTCGTAGTGAATACAGCACCTGAAACGAGCACCGGTCGCGACGCGACCGGGCCGATCCGGCTGATGCTGCGTGACCGCCATGCCGTCACCGGCCCGATCGACGGCGCCTGGTGGCCGCGCACCGATCAGCCGATGACCGAGCTGCACCAGCTGGTGCACGCGGTATCGCCGCGCATCGGCAAGCTGGCCCGGCTCGGATTCGACTGGAACGCCGTCGATTCCGCTGACGACGCCAAGGGCGAGCAGGCCTCGCGCATCATGCACGTGGTCGGCAGCAACGGCGCCGCGCTGGCGCTGCTCGTCATCCCGGCGGCGACCGAGGCGCCGGCCGCCCGCAGCCAGATGCGCTGGGCGGCAGGCAAACCGCGCATCCAGGATCCCGCGCCCGCCGAATCCGCGGCCGACGGGCCGCGCACCCTCGTCCAGACTTAGTTCATCGATCGCTGGTGTAGGTCGGATCGAAGTCGCGCGGCGCGCCGCGGCGGCTCAGCAACCGGTCGAACCACTCACCGAGGACGACGCCCGCCGCCAGCGCGCACCCGACACCGAACGCGCCGAGAATCTGCCCGAAACCGAGCAGCGTCTCGTCCTCCAGCAGGGCATACAGCCCGCGATACACCTTCAGACCCGGCAGCAGCGGCGTGATGCCCGCGACCGCGACGACCAGCGGCGGCGTCAGCGCCCGGCGCGCCATCAGACCACCGGCAAGACCGACCAGCGTGGCCGCCATCCCGGAAGCGACGACCGGACCGAACCCGATGTCCTGCGCGCCGAGGAAGGCCATGGTGCCCGCCGCACCGCTGAGCCCGGCCGCGAACAGGGCACGGCGCTCGGCGTAACAGGCCAGCGCGAACGCGATCGCCGCCACCGCACCGGCACTCAACTTGATCGCCAGATACTCGGTGTCGCGGCCCGCGCTCGCCGCGATCTCCGGCACCGCGATCCCGAGCATCGTCGAAATCCGCAGCGCCAGACCGATACCGGCGACGATGCCGCCGGTCATCATCACCACCTCGAGCATGCGGGCCGCCGCGGTGATCGGCGCGCCGGTGATGGCGTCCTGCACCGAACCGACCAGCTGCTGCCCACTGAGCAGCACGGTGATGCCGGCGGCGACGATCAGCGCGGCGTCGGCTCGCCACTGATCACTGAACGCCGCCAGCGCGATGGCGGGCGCGGCGGCGATGACACCACCGATCATGTGCTGGAAGAAGATCGGCAGGCCGAGCTGGTGCAGCGCCCGGTTGACCACGTCGATCAGCGCGGTCGTCGCGAAGCTGATGGCGGCGAGCAGGACGCCACCGCCGAGCAGCACCGCGATCGCGGCGGCCAGCAGCGACCAGCCCGCCGTGGACACCCATCGTGGATACGGATGCCGCGACGAGACGATCTCGTCGAGCGCGGCGTGCGCCTGGTCGACGGGGACGACCTGGGTGCGGATCCGGCGAGTCAGGCGGTCGACCGCGGCCAGCCGGGTGAAGTCGAGCGAGCGGTACTTCACGATCCGCATATCGCTGGCGGGTGGCAGCCGGGGACCGCGGTCGGCCCAGATGCGGATCGCGTCGAAGGTGACGTCGATATCGCATTTGTCCAAGCCGTAGGTGGAGGCGATGAAACGAACCTGCGCCGAGGTGTCCACGACACCGGTGCCCGCCGACAGCACCACCTCACCCACCCGCACCGCCAGGTCGAGCACCTGCGACACCTCGGCGTCGTCGGTGAGATCGATCGGCTGCAGCGGGGTCGGCGCCGCGGTGATGTTGTCGGCGGTGGCGCGCTGTGAGGGCAGGACGAACGGCCTGCGTAACCGCCATCGCTGGCGCAGACCTGGGCGTTCGGTGATCGTGCCGCCGTCGCCTTCCATCGCTGGGTCCGCACTCATACCATCGACGGTAACGGCGTTCGTGGCACGTTCGTCATCTCGCAACGAGTTCGTCAACGTGTCGCGTTGTCGGCTCAGATGTCCTCGATCAGGCCGGTGCTGTAGGCGGTTGCCGCCAGGTGCTGCAGGCAGCGCGGACCACACCCGTCGTGCTGAGTCAGCACGAAACGGGCCTGCTGGAGCGAAGAGATGGGAGAATCGGCCACGCAGTCGGCATGCGCGCTGCGCCAGTGGTCTTCGCGGCCCCTGGCGGCGGCGCGCGATGACGGCGGGTCTGGTGCGGATGTGTCCAGCGGGGTGTGACGGTAGGGGCCGGCGATGGAGGCGATGACTGTATGAACACCGGGACGGGGAAGGTGATCCAGGAGCGGCGGCGGTTGCTCGGGCTGTCGCAGCCCGCGCTCGCCACCGCGATCGGGGTGAGCTCGCGGCAGATCACCCGGTACGAATCCGAGGAACAGTCGCCGACGCTGCCCGTCGCGATCCGGCTGGCCGACGCGCTGCAGATCTCGCTCGCCGAATTGGCCGGCATCGTCGACAACCGGATCGATCTGGCGGGCCGGTGGTGGGCAGCCTGGCAGAAAGCGGCGAACCACGGCGACGAGGTCGAGGTAACGCCGGTGACCATCCGGCACGAAGGCGACCACCTGCTGATCGACTCGGCCGCCGAAACCCCTGCCGCGCAGGACGATCCGGCCACGCAGATGCGGGGCGAGATGCGGGTGTGGGACGGTGACGCGCTCACCGGCTGGGTTCGCGGCATGGACGTCGGCTGGCCGATCGGCACCATCTACTACTCGCTGCATCCCCAGGGCGCTCATGCCGTCGGCTCGTGGACGACGAAGTCCGGCGCGGACGGCGTCGTCCGCGGCTGGAGCGCCCTGGCCAGGGAGAAGTCCGACGCCGAGAAGCTCCTGTCGGAACTGGTCCGCACCGACGGCACGGTGGAGTCGTGGCCGGGGAGTTCGCGCTCGGACTGAAGCCGCCGCCGGATGTCGTGCACGCTCGGCCGTCCGCTGTCCGAGGGGGGCAGGAGCAGCAGGTAGCGGGTCAGTGCTCCGAATACGAACAGTCCCACAGCAATCCACAGGTAGATGTCCATCTGTCCCCTCCGAACCAGTCGGTGCTGCACGGGTGACGCGGTATGGTGGTGTCGAAGCCACCGCAGCAAAGTATGGTCATCGTCAAGACCTTTTGGACAGCAAAAAGCGTCTACAAACGTCTACAGTTCTCTACGATGGGTCCATGTCCAGTCGGGGCGAGCAGGGGAACGGCGAGACCACCGTCGTCGGGGCACGGTTGCGACAACTCCGCGAAGAGGCCGGGCTATCCCTGGCCGCACTGGCGACCCGAGTCCCCTACTCCCGGGCTGCGCTCGGTCACTACGAAACCGGAACGCGCGCAGTGCCGTCCGAGGTGATCGACTGGTACGAGCGGGTGCACGCGCAATCGGCGCCCGCCCTCCCCGCGACCCGTCGACGCGACCCACGCGCCGCCGACACCGCCCTCGCCGACGCGATCGCCGCCGAGCTCGGCGGCACCCGCCCGCTCATCGAGATCGGCAGGCCACACCAGACCGGCGCCGGCTACTTCTGCCCGTTCCGCATCGACGGCCTGATCGAAGGCGAGGCAGCGGGCACCGATCCCGCGACCGCACTGCATTCGGCCTTGCGCACCATCGGCATCGAATTGCGCCGCGAACGCGACTAGTGCGCCGCGACGACCACCGCCAGCGACTCGCCGAGCAGGGCCAGATAGCGGTCCGGATCGGCCAGCACCTCGGCATCGAAATGTACTGACAGCGTGATGGTTTCGCCGATGCCGTGGACGCCGTGGGTGAGGTGCATGACGGTGCCCAGTGCCGGGAAACCACCGGTGAACAGGACGGGGGCGCCCGCGAAGGCGAGATCGGCGGCACCGCGATAGACGCTGGAGACGACGGTGTTGCCGTCGAGGGCGTCCGGGACGCTGTTCAGGTCGGCGCGCTCTACGTCACGTGCGGCCAGCATCGCCGGTACCGTCTCGCCGACCCGGTCCTGTACGGCGAGTAATGGATTCAGTGTGCGCTCGCGGCGGCTGGCGAGGTCGGCGGCGATCAGGTCCGCGCGGACGGCGAGGTCGGGTTCGTCGATGTGCAGGTCGATGGACAGGCCACGGTAGTTGTTGCGCGCCGCGCCCGAGGCGGGCACCGCCATCGGCAGGGCGGTTCCGAGACGTTCGGGCCGGTCACCGTGCTCGGCGAGGTACACCGACAGCGCTCGCGATATGGCTGTCAGGGCAACAACGGTGACGGTTCGGCCGGGTATCCGGACATCCGCGGCGTCGACGACCAGTAGCCGCACCCGATGATCGAGCGCGGCTACCGGCGTCGCCGGGTTGACCCGGCACGGCGTGAACCCGGTTGTGGCCGCGGGCACCTCACCTGCCGCCGTGCGCTCCGCCAATTCCCGCTGCGCCTGGAAGGCGGCGTAGCCGCGCCGGGCCGTGGTGAACAGTTGCCGGGGAAAGCGCAGCACGCCAGACACTCTCGAACCGGCAGTCCATGCACAGATCTGTCCACAGGAATCCACAGGCTGTGCAGGAGTTTTCACAGGTCCGACCGGGCGATTTGCCGAGTTATCCACAGGTGCACCGGGCGAGCTGGGGACAACTTCACCGGCCGCCGCCGACGCGAAGAGTGATCGCGCGACGGCGGCGGCGCGGGTGCCGTCGGCCAGGGCGTGTGACAGCTGCAGCACCCCGACGAGCGCGGGCCCGGCCGCCACCGGCGCATCGCGCACGGCACGGAAAACATGGATGCGCCAAGGGAATTCGGTCGCGTCGACGCCGGTGCCCAGAAGTTCGCCGAGGCGGTCGAGCAGGAAAGGCCAGCGCAGACCGTCCGGCCGATGGGTCACGAATTGCTGGGACGTGAATTCGGCAGGCTCCCACCGGGGATAGTCGAGATTGCCCGGCATCTCCCGCAGCCGGATCCGCAGATCCGGAATGGACGCGACGCGCGTGGCGACGAAAGCGCCGAGTTCGGCTGTGGTGGCGTCGGTTTCGGCGAAGCAGTAGAGCAGAAACACATCATTGGCGGTCCGCCGCGACAGCCAGAACATCGTCGCGTCACGTGGCGCCATCGTGGTCATCCGGCCACGATAGGCCACCACAGAGAAGGCCCCGAGTCCTACCGACCCGGGGCCCGTGCTGCCTTCTCGAGGCGCATGGCGCGGATCAGCCGCGCGCGAACTCTCCCGCGGTGACGTCGGCTAGAAACGCGCGCCACTCTCCCGGTCCGAAGGCCAGCACGGGACCGCGACCGCGATCCTTGGTGTCGCGGACCGCGACATCGCCGCCGGCGAGAAAGGCCACTTCCACGCAGTTCCCATCGGGTCCGCTGTAGGTGCTCTTCCGCCACACAGCGTCCGTCACATCAACCTCCACGGCACTTACTCCTTTGCATGATCGAGAACGGGATTACTCCAGGAATCGTTGCAACATTCTGAATCGGACGCGATCGACGAGTTACTTCGTGGCACACACAGCACTGCCACACGGCGCGCGCAACCGACCGGCACAAACCAGCGCATCGAAGCGTTTCCGCCTCCGGGGGCTGCCCCCGCGGAAGAAACACTAGCAGGTCTTCCGCAAGTTTGCGGATGAGAATTTGCTTTCTCATATGGGTTTGCCAAGCTTGCGAAGCTTCACGTTTGCGGGAGCATTGCCAGACCCCTATACCCATTCCGTATCCGGCTGACACATCAACTATTACTTCCATGTGATTAGTCCGTGATACGTCAATTTCTCCACCGCCCCAACCGTCCCGTGCGCACCATCCACGGCAGGCGTGGATCATGGGGGAATGATCTCCCGTGACCGCGACGCCGCAGGTCGTGCCCGTAACGACCGCCCCAGAGACCGACTCGGCAGGCCGCTGCCGCCCGGCAGTGCCGGAGTCGCCCGAATTCCGGACGACCTCGAGCTCGCGCCCCAGCAAACTCTCGCCTTCGCTCAGCAACTGCTGGACGACGGTTTGGCATTCAATGCCCATGAGGTATTGGAGGCGGCGTGGAAGAACGGGCCGGTAGCCGAGCGGATGCTCTGGCAAGGCCTCGCGCAGTACGCCGTCGGCATCACCCACATCCAGCGTGGAAACGCCAAGGGGGCGGGTACTCTGCTGCGCCGCGCGAGCGAGCGGCTCGGCTCCTACCCGGCGAATGCCCAGCAGCACGAGGTGGACCGCGCCGGGCTCATCGCCCACGCGGCCGGGCTGCTCGCCGCGCTGGACGCGGGCACCACCATCCCCGAGGACCAGCTGCGACCGCGGCTGTGCCACGAGCCCACATAGAATTGCGCAGTGCCAACCAGCCCTTCCACCGGCGCAGGCCGGTACGCCCCGAGTCCGTCGGGTGAACTGCACCTGGGCAATCTGCGCACCGCGATCCTGGCCTGGCTGTTCGCCCGCACCACCGAACGCGCGTTCCTGCTCCGCATCGACGACCTCGACCGGGTCCGCCCCGGCGCCGCCGAACGCCAGCTCGACGATCTCGCCGCCATCGGCATCGACTGGGACGGCCCCGTGGTGCGCCAGTCCGAGCGCCTGCCGATCTACGACGCGGCGATCGCCGAACTCACCGCGGCGGGACGCACCTATGAATGTTTCTGCACCAGACGCGAAATCCAGAAGGCCGCCTCGGCGCCGCACGGGCCGATGGGCGCCTACCCCGGCACCTGCCGTCACCTCAGCGACGCGCAACGCGCGGCCCGGCGCGCCGAAGGACGGCCCGCCGCACTGCGATTGCGCGCCGACGTCGACGACTTCGAGATCACCGATCTGCTGCACGGCCGATATCACGGCGCCGTCGACGATGTGGTGCTGCGCCGCGGCGACGGTATCCCCGCCTACAACCTGGCCGTTGTCTTCGACGATGCGGCCCAGGGCGTCGACCAGGTGGTCCGCGGCGACGACCTGCTGCCGTCGACACCGCGCCAGGCCTATCTCGCCGAGCTGCTCGGTCTGGCCGCGCCCACCTACGCGCACGTGCCGCTGGTGCTCAATCAGGAGGGCAAGCGGCTGGCCAAACGCGACGGCGCCGTGAGCCTTTCGGATCAACGCGCGCAGGGCAACACGCCCGAGGATGTGGTGGCGGCGATCGCGGATTCACTCGGCTACACCGCGCGGACAACAGCCGAGCTCCGCGAAGTTTTCGACGCAACGCGCGTACCGAAAAAACCATGGATACTCGAGTCCATCGGGTTGTTCCGACCAGAGGGATGTCCGTAACGTACGCAACGACCGATCTACTGATCACGACGAGGACGAATTATGACCAGCGGTGGTTACGACCCCAACCAGTACCCGCAGGGCGGTCAGCCCGGCGGCTACGGCCAGGACCCTTACGGCCAGCAGCAGCCGGGATACGGGCAGCAGCAGCCGGGATACGGCCAGCAGCCGGGATATGGGCAGCAGCCGGGATACGGGCAGCAGCCCCCCGCGTATGGCCAGCAGCCCGCCTACGGCGCGGCCGACCCGTACGGCCAGCAGCAGCCGGCCTACGGCCAGGATGCCTACGGCCAGCAGCCTTCCTACGGGCAGGATCCTTACGGCCAGCAGGGATTCGGTGGCGTTCTGCCCGCGGATCTCGGAGTTCGACTCGGCGCACGCGTGATCGACAGCCTGATCATCGGTATCCCGCTGTTCTTCGTGAACCTCGGCATCAGCGTCGCGATGATGGACAGCCCGTTCGTCGCAGGCATCGTTCTCTGGCTGATCATGGGTCTCGCTTACGTCGGATACAACGTCGGCTTCGAGGTGACGCAGGGCACCACCCTCGGTAAGAAGCTGCTCGGACTGCGGGTCATCGCCCCCGGTGGCGCACCGAAGCTCACCCCCGAAGCCTCGCTCAAGCGCAATATCTTCCTGGCTCCGATGGTCGTCTACTGCCTCGGCGGCCTGGTCACCACCGCGCTGTCGATCTACATCGCGGTCACGATCAACAACGACCCGAACAAGCAGGGCTGGCACGACAAGTTCGCCGGCGGCACGCAGGTCGTCAAGGGCTGATCTTCAGCTGACGAAAACGTCAGGGGCGCTTCCGAGTACGGAAGCGCCCCTGTTCGTTTTCCTGGTCAATACGACGACGTGGACGAATCCAATCCGCCTGCTACACCGAGCACGATGACGAACACCACGTAGAGCAGGCCGAGCACGAGGGTGATCGCACCGATCCAGATGCCGGCCAGCGCCATGCCGCGGCCTTCACCGCCGCGCTCCTTGATCTGGTTCAGCGCCATCACGCCGAGCACGATGCCGACGATCGAACCGATGCAGGTGCACAACCCGACCAGCGAGGAGACCAGCGCGCCGATCGCCAGGCCGTTGGTGCCCTGCGGCGGCGGGAATCCGCCGTACGGTTGGTATCCGCCCCCGGCCGGGTAGGCGCCGTAGGCCGGCGGCTGCTGCGGCTGCGGGTACTGCGGCGCGGACGGCTGCTGGTAGTTGGGGTACTGCGGCTGCGACGGCGGCGGGGCGGGCTGCTGCGGATACTGCGGCGTCGAAGGCTGCGACGGCGGCTGCTGCGGGTACTGCGGCACCGAACCCGGCGCGCCGGACTCCGGCGACACGCCGGAGCCGCCGTACTGCTTCCACCATTCGTCGGAATCGCCGGGATTCGTCATTGGTACAGCCTATTCCACAAGCCGCGCCCGTGAGGCACCCCGACCTTGGTTGGATAGAAGCCGTGACTGATGCAAACACGCTCGACCAACCTGCCGAATCTGGGCGCCCCGCGCCGGACCACGCGGCGTTCGCCCAGGTTGCGCGGGGGTTCTACCCGGTAATTGTCGCCCTGTTCACGGCGACGCTGATCATCTCCAACATCTGCGCGACCAAGGGCGTCGAATTCTTCGCCGACAAATCGGTGATGCTTGGCCCGCTACAGATCCTGCCGA
This sequence comes from Nocardia sp. NPDC058497, assembly GCF_042720195.1. Lineage (NCBI taxonomy): Bacteria > Bacillati > Actinomycetota > Actinomycetes > Mycobacteriales > Nocardiaceae > Nocardia > Nocardia sp. NPDC058497. The sequence continues at coordinate 9,176 of NZ_JBHXMY010000041.1, forward strand.
TCGCGACCGACGGCGCCTTCTTCCTCTTCCCGCTCGCCTACATCCTCGGTGACGTGCTCAGCGAGGTGTACGGCTTCCGTGCCACCCGCCACGCCATCTACACCGGTTTCGCCGCCCTGCTGCTGACCGTCGGCGCCTTCGCGATCGCGATCCGGCTGCCCGCCGCGGGCTTCTACGAGAACCAGGAGGCGTTCCGCACGGTCATCGGCACCACGCCGCAGCTGGTGCTCGCGGGCCTGGCCGGCTACTTCGTCGGGCAGCTGCTGAACTCGGCCACCCTGGTGCTGATCAAGGAACGCACCAAGGAGAAGCACCTGTGGGCCCGGTTGCTCGGCTCGACAGTGGTCGGCGAGTTCGCCGACACGCTGATCTTCTGCTCGATCGCCGCCACCGCCATCGGTATCGACAGCTGGCAGTCGTTCGTCAACTACGTGATCGTCGGCTTCCTGTGGAAGACGCTGGTCGAGATCATCGTCATGCCGATCACCTACCGCGTGATCGCGTTCCTCAAGAAGACCGAACCGAGCTACGCCCCGGCGAAGGTAGACGTACTGCACGATTGAGTTTCGCAGTGGGCGGCGGGCCGGATTCCGGTCCGCCGCTTCGCATATCTAGGCGCCAGGGGCCTTGACCCGGCCCTTCCATTGCCCGAGGAACTCGGCCTTGAACTCGTCGAAGTAGCCGCCCTCGATGCTCGCGCGGATCCGGTCGACCAGCCGCACGGTGAACCGCTCGTTGTGGATCGTGCAGAGGGTGGCCGAGAGCATCTCCTTGGCCTTGAACAGGTGGTGCAGGTACGCGCGGGTGTAGTGCGCGCAGGTGTAGCAGTCGCAGTTCTCGTCGATGGGGGTGAAATCGCGGCGGAAGCGGCTGGTGTTGATGTTGAACCGGCCCTCGTCGACGTAGATCGCCGCATTGCGCGCCACCCGGGACGGGTTGACGCAGTCGAAGGTGTCGGCGCCGTTCTCGATGGCGACGAACATGTCCTCGGGTTCGCTGATGCCGAGCATGTGGCGCGGCTTGTGCTCGGGCAGTTCGTCGCTGCACCAACCGACGATGGCGCCGAGGTTGTGCTTCTCCAGCGCACCACCGATGCCGTAACCGTCGAATTCCGTTCCGCCGGAACCGCGGATCTCCTCCAGCTCGCGACAAGCCTTGCGCCGCAGGTCCTCGTACTGCGCGCCCTGGACCACCGCGAACAGCGCCTGGTAGGGCCGGTGGCCGCGGTCGCCGGTGAGCTTCTCGTGTTCATCGATGCAGCGCTGCGCCCATTCGTGCGTGCGCCGCAGCGATTTCTCCTGGTAGCCACGGGTATTCAGCAGCGTGGTGAGCTCGTCGAAGGCGAACATGATGTCGGCGCCGAGCTGATGCTGGATGCCCATCGACACCTCGGGGGTGAAGCGATGCTTCGAACCGTCCAGGTGCGAGCGGAAGGTGACGCCGTCGTCGTCGACGGTGGCCAGGCGTTCCTTGCCCTCGGCGATCACCTCGTCGGAGCGGATGTCGACGGCTTCCATGGCCAGGACCTTCTTGAACCCGACGCCCAGCGACATCACCTGGAAGCCACCGCTGTCGGTGAAGGTGGGGCCCGGCCAGTTCATGAACTTGCTCAGGCCACCGGCGTCGTCGACGATGTCGGCGCCCGGCTGCAGGTACAGGTGGTAGGCGTTGGCCAGCAGCGCCTGGGCGCCCAAGTCCTTCATCGTCTCGGGCAGCACCGCCTTCACCGAGGCCTTGGTGCCGACCGGGATGAAGGCGGGCGTGGCGATCTCGCCGTGCGGGGTACCGATGACGCCGGTACGGCCGTGCCGCCCGCCGTCGAGACGGGTGCCTACGGTGAAGGAGAACTCGCTGGGATCGGCCACCAGCCCATCGTGCCAGGGCTGCCCGGCGTGGCACCGGACACCCTGTTCCTACAGCTCCGCCGCCGCGAACTGCGCGTTGTAGAGGCGGTAGTACGCGCCCCGTTCCTCGAGCAGCCGTTCGTGCGTCCCGTGTTCGACGATGCGGCCCTTCTCCATCACCACGATCAGGTCGGCGTCGCGGATGGTGGAGAGGCGATGGGCGATCACGAAGCTGGTGCGGTCGCGGCGCAGGGCCGCGGTCGCGTGCTGGACCAGCAGTTCGGTGCGGGTGTCGACCGAGCTCGTTGCCTCGTCCAGGATCAGGATCGAGGGTTTGGCCAGGAACGCGCGGGCGATGGTGATCAGCTGCTTCTCCCCCGCGCTGACACCGCCGCCCTCCTCGTCGATCACCGTGTCGTAGCCGTGCGGCAATGAGTGCACGAACCGGTCGACGTAGGCGGCGCGGGCCGCGGCGAGGATGTCGTGTTCGGAGGCGCCGGGATTGCCGTAGGCGATGTTCTCCCTGATCGTGCCCTTGAACAGCCAGGTGTCCTGCAGCACCATGCCGATCCGGGACCGGAGGTGGTCGCGGGTGATGGTGGTGATGTCGACGTCGTCGATCGCGATGGTGCCAGCGTCGAGTTCGTAGAAGCGCATCAGCAGGTTGACCAGGGTGGTCTTGCCCGCGCCGGTCGGGCCGACGATGGCGACCACGTGCCCTGGATCGGCGACCAGCGACAGCCGCTCGATGACCGGCACCTCGGGCTCGTAGCCGAACGACACCGCCTCGAACTCGACCCGGCCGCGATCGACCGGGCGCGGGTTCTCCACCAGCGGGTCGGGGCGCTGCTCCTCGGCGTCGAGGATCTCGAAGATCCGCTCGGCCGAGGCGACGCCGGACTGCAGCAGATTGGCCATCGCGCCGATCTGGGTGAGCGGCTGGCTGAACTGGCGCGAGTACTGGATGAAGGCCTGCACCTCACCCAGCGACAGGTTGCCCGTCGCCACCCGCAGGCCGCCGACCAGCGCGATGAACACGAAGTTCACGTTCCCGAGGAACATGATGGCGGGCATGATCAGGCCGGAGATGAACTGCGCCTTGAAGCTGGCGTCGTAGAGCTTCTGGTTGCGCTCGTCGAACTCCTTGCCGACCTCGCGGCTACGGCCGAACGCGGTGATGATCTCGTGGCCGGTGTAGGCCTCCTCGACCGAGGCGTTGACCGCGCCGGTGTATTTCCACTGGTCGACGAAGTGCGGCTTGGACCGCTTGGCGATCTGCGCGGTGACCACGATCGCGGCGGGCACGGTGAGCAGGGCGATCAGCGCCAGCAGCGGCGAGATCCAGAACATCATGATCAGGATGCCGATCACGGTGAACAGCGAGACCAGCAGCTGGCTCATCGTCTGCTGCAGGCTCTGCGAGACATTGTCGACGTCGTTGGTGACGCGGCTGAGCACGTCACCGCGCGGCGCGGTGTCGAAGTAGCGCAGCGGCAGGCGGTGCAGTTTGTTCTCCACCTCGTCGCGCAGCCGCTTCACCGTCCGGTTGATGACGATGTTGAGCAGGTAACCCTGCAGCCAGCCGAACACCGAGGCCGCCACGTACAGCGCGAGCACGATCATCAGCACCCGGGCGACGGCGTCGAAATCGATGCCGGTACCGGGGATGACGTCCATGGCCGAGAGCATGTCGGCGCGGGTGTTCTCGCCCCGGTCGCGCAGCATCTCGATGGTCTGTTCCTTGGTGAACCGCGGATCGAGTTGCTTGCCGACGAAGCCGTCGAAGACCAGGTTGGTGGCCTTGCCGAGCAGGTAGGGGCCCAGCGTGTTGAGCACCACCGAGGTGATCACCAGGCCGATGATCGTGCCGACGGCGACGCGTTCCGGCGCGAGCCTGCGCAGCAGGCGCTTCAGCGACGGTCCGAACGATTTGGCCTTCGTGCCCGGGGCGCCGGGTACGGGTCCGCCTGGCCTCATCGAGCCTCCTCCACACTCAGCTGGGACTCGACGATCTCGCGGTACTCGGGGCACCGCTGCATCAGATGTTCATGGGTGCCGATGCCCGCCATCGCGCCGTCTTCGAGGACGACGATCTGGTCGGCGTCGCGAATGGTCGCGATCCGCTGGGCGACGATGATCACCGACGCGTCGGCGGTCTCGGGCTTCAGCGCGGCGCGCAGCCTGGCGTCGGTGGCGACGTCGAGCGCGGAGAAGGAATCGTCGAACAGGTAGACGCGCGGCTTGCGCACCAGCGCGCGGGCGATGCACAGGCGCTGCCGCTGACCGCCGGAGACCGTGGTGCCGCCCTGGGCGACCGGCGTCTCGAGCCCGCGCGGCATCTCGCGCACGAAATCGGCCGCCTGGGCGACCTCGAGCGCATGCCACAGTTCCTCGTCGGTGGCGTCGGGATTGCCGTAGCGCAGGTTGCTCGCGATGGTGCCGGAGAACAGGTACGCCTTCTGCGGCACCAAGCCGATCCCGCCGCGCAGGCTCTCGAGGTCCAGGTGGCGCACGTCGGTGCCGCCGACGTAGACCGCGCCGTCGGTGACATCGATCAGTCGCGGGATCAGGTTGATCAGGGTGGTCTTGCCGGAGCCGGTGGAACCGACGATCGCGGTGGTGGTGCCGGGTGCCACCTGGAAGCGGATGCCGCGCAGCACCGGCTTCTCCGCGCCGGGGAAGGCGAATTCGGCGAACTGCAGGTCGACCGTGGCCGGGTCACCGGCGAAGGGCTGCGGCAGCCGGGGTGGGCGGACCGAGGACTCGGTCTCTAGCACCGCGCCGATCCGGTCGGCCGAGACCGCGGCGCGCGGCGCCATCATGGCCAGGAACGAGGCCATCATGACGGCCATCAGGATCTGCATGATGTAGGACAGCAGCGCGGTGAGCGAGCCGATCTGCATGGTGCCGTTGTCCACGTGGTGGCCGCCGAACCAGATCACCGCGACGGCGGTCAGGTTGCTGATCAGCATGACCGTCGGGAACATCAGCGCCATCAGCTTGCCGACGCGCAGCGAGGCGTCGGTGAGCGCGGTGTTGGCCATCCCGAAGCGCCAGATCTCCTGCCGTTCCCGCACGAACGCCCGCACCACGCGGATACCGGTGATCTGCTCGCGCAGTACCCGGTTCACGTCGTCGATCCGCGCCTGCATCTGCCGGAAGCCGGGCACCATCCGGGCCACGATCGTGCCCATCGCCAGCGCCAGCGCCGGGACCGCGATGAGCAGCAGCCAGGACAGCCCGAGGTCTTCGCGCAGCGCCATGACGATGCCGCCGACACACATGATCGGGGCCATCACCAGAATCGTCACCGACATGACGATGAGCAGCTGCACCTGCTGGATGTCGTTGGTCGAGCGGGTGATCAGCGACGGCGCGCCGAACATGCCGACCTCTCTCGCCGAGAACGTCTCGACCCGGTGCAGCACGCCACCGCGCATGTCCCGGCCCGCGCCCATGGCCGCCTGCGCGCCGAAGTACACCGACGCCGAGGACGCCACGATCTGCACACAGCTGACCGCGAGCATCCACAGGCCGGTGGTCCAGATGTAGCCGATATCGCCCTGGGTGACACCGTTGTCGATCAGGTCGGCATTGAGGCTGGGCAGGTAGAGCATCGCGATGACCGAGATCAGCTGGAGGGCGATAACCCCCGCCAGCTGGGCGCGGTACGGGGCCAGATAGGTCCGCAGCAGGGTGATCAACATGATGATCGCAGGCTACCGCGTGCGGGTAATCGGTGACGCGGTGTTTTCACATGCCTGTGGATAAGTTCCCGGCCTGTGGACAACTCACGGCGCGGCAGGTGTCCTCGGCTCGCGACGCGCCCACGCGCCCGGATCCGCGACGAGTTCGCCGATGAAACCGGGCAGCCGATCCGCCGCGATATCGGCGATCGACACGTTCTCCAGCACGGCCCTGATATTGACCCGCAGCGCGATCCACACCTGCTGCAGCGGTTCGGCGGCGCCGGGGTAGCGCACGTCCTCGGGGCGCTGCCCGCGCACCGAGGCCAGCGGAGATTCCACGGCCCGGATCACGTCGGCCACCGAGATCTCCGGCGCTGGCCTGGCGAGGCGATAGCCACCGTCGGGTCCGCGCCTGCTCAGCACGAGCTCGGCGCGGCGCAGCTCGGACAGGACGGTCTCGAGCACCTTCGGTGGGATCTGCGCTGCGGCGGCGATGGCCTCGGCCTTGACGACTCCGTCGGCCGCGGCGAGCTCGAGCAACGTTCGCACCGCGTAATCGACCCTGGCGGTGATATGCACGTCTCGAACTTACGCGGTCCCCCCGGCCTGAGCGGTCAGCGGCCGGAGGCGGTAGCCAAGCGTGACCACGCAGGCCGCCCGCTCAGGCCGAATGAACACAGCCGGTCAGTACGCAGGTCGCCGCGTCGAGCAGGGTCTTCTCCACCACGGTGTCGCTGGCACCGGGCGCAAGTTCGGTCGACAACAGCGCGACACCGAGCACCTCTATCGCGGCGGCGGCGCGCAGCAGGGACTCCTGCGTCGGGTCGGGACCGGCCAGCCACAACCGCAGTTCCCTGGTCGGTTCCATCAGATCGGGGTAGCGATCGGCGATCGCGTTGACGATCGCGGCGGTGTCGCGCACGCAGAGCGCGCCGGCCGCGCGGTGCCGGATCATCCCGCGCAGATAGGTGCGCAGGACCGCGCGGATGCCCTCGTCGTCGTACGGGACGGCGTCGATGTCCTCGACGATGTCGCGCATGTGATCGATGATCGGGTCGATGATCGCGATCAGCAGATCGAGCTTCGAGGGGTAGTGGTAGTAGAGCGAGGCCTTTGTGATTCCCACCATATCGGCAACCTCGCGCAGGCTCGCCTGCTCGAATCCCTTGGCCGCGAACAGCTGAACCGCGGCGTCGCGGATCGCCTCTTTGGTGCTTCTACCTGCGGTAACGGTATCGGCGACTTCTCGGGCAGCCATCGGCCAATCCTCCCATGATTCGGTGCGACCTCTGCGGCACCCCCAAAAATTGAGGTTGCCCCTCCACTTACCGTATCGGTATTCTACCTACCGCACGGTAGGCAGAAAACGACGATGTGGAGGCGGGTCACAGGGGACGACCCGCGAGTGCTGTCTACGAGCCTGATCCCACCCGAGTTCTTCGCGCTAGGAGCACCCTCGTGTCCGTATACCTGTACAGATGGGGAAAGTTCGCTTTCCGCCGTAAATGGATCGTGTTGCCGGTCTGGCTACTGCTGTTCATCCTGCTCGGCGGCCTGGGCGCGACGCTCAGCAAGCCGATGACCAACGACTTCAGCATGCCCGAGCTCCCGTCGGCCCGCGCCAACGAGATCCTCGACAAGCACTTCCCCGGCATGTCCGAACAGTTCAAGTTCGACGCCGTCTCCGGCACCTACGTGATCGGCGCGCCGGAGGGTCAGCAGCTGACCGACCCGGCCAACCGCGCCGCGATCGACGCCTTCATCACCAAGCTCGGTGAGCTGCAGATCGTCGATCACGAGAAGCCGCTCATGAGCCCGGTCGAGCTCACCGACAAGATGGGCTGCCTGAGCAACCCCGACCCGTCGCAGTGCTCGGGCGCACCGCTCAACGTGCTCAGCTCGACCGCGCCGAACACCGTCGCGGTGCTCAACGTGCCGTTCACCATCAAGGCCGTCACCGATGTGACCGACGCCGAGCGCGACGCCGCCTACGAGGTGGCCGCCGAAGCCCGCGACGCGGGCCTGACCGTCGAGCTCAGCGGTTCCGTCGCGATGAAGCAGGAGCAGCCCAGCGGCAAGTCCGAGCTGATCGGCATGGGTGTCGCGCTGATCGTGATGGTGGTCGCCTTCGGCGCCATCGTCGCCGCGGTCGTGCCGATCGTGACCGCCATCGTCGGCCTCGGCGCGGCGACCTCGCTGATCATGCTCGGTACCTCGGTGATGGAGGTGCCCAGCTTCACCACCTTCCTGGCCTCGATGATCGGTATCGCGCTCTCGATCGACTACGCGCTGTTCATCGTCTCGCGCTACAAGCATGAGCTGGCCGTGCGTGATTCGGCCGAGGAAGCCGCCGGTACCGCGCTCGGCACCGCCGGATCGGCCGTCGTGTTCGCCGGTCTGACCGTCATCATCGCGCTCGGCGCGCTCAGCATCGTCGGCGTGCAGTTCCTGACCTTCATGGGTCTCGGTGGCGCCATCGCCGCCGGTTTCGCGGTGCTCACCGCGATCACCCTGATGCCCGCGCTGATGGGCGCCTTCGGCAAGTCGCTGTTCAAGCCGAAGCTGCCGCTGGTCGCCCAGCACGATCCCGAGGACGAGAGCTCGGTCACCAACGGCCAGCGTTTCGCCCGCCTGATCGGCAAGGCCCCGTGGGTCGCGCTGATCCTGTCGGTGGTCGTGCTCGGCGCGCTCGCCGCTCCCGCGGCCGGCCTGAACCTCGGCCTGCCCGGCGAGGACTCGATGCCGAAGACCTCCACCGTCCGCAAGGCCTACGAGCTGCGCACCGACGGTTTCGGCGAGGGCAGCAACGGCGTGCTGATGGTCGTCACCGACCTGAGCGCGGTGCCGGAGGACCAGCGTGAAGCCGCGGTCGGCGCGCTGCGCGACCGGCTCGAGTCCTACGAGGGCATGGACTACGTCACCGAGCCGCAGTGGAGCGAGAACAAGCAGGGCGCCATGCTCAACGGCGTGCCGAAGTCGGGCCCGAACAACCAGGCCACCAAGGATCTGGTCGCCGAGGCGCGCGGCGCCGAAGGCGAGCTGAAGGCCCAGTACGGCATGGAGTACGGCATCACCGGCACCACCGCCATCTACGCCGATGTCGACCACGTGCTGCTCAGCAAGATCGTGCCGTACCTGGCGATCGTGGCGGGCGCCGCGTTCGTCCTGCTGATCCTGGTGTTCCGCTCGATCCTGGTTCCGCTCACCGCGGCCCTCGGGTTCCTGCTCTCCATGGGCGCCACCTTCGGCGCGACCGTGCTGATCTTCCAGGAGGGCAAGCTCGGCCTCATCGAGGATCCGCAGCCGCTGGTCAGCTTCCTGCCGATCATGTTGATCGGCTTGGTGTTCGGCCTGGCCATGGACTACCAGGTGTTCCTGGTGACCCGCATGCGCGAGGAATACGTGCACGGCAAGTCGCCCAAGGACGCGATGGTCTCCGGCTACCACCACGGCGCCCGCGTCGTGACCTCGGCGGCGATCATCATGATCTCGGTGTTCGGCTCGTTCATCCTGGAAACCGACGTCACCGCGAAGTCCTTCGGCTTCGCGCTGGCCGCCGGTGTGGCGATCGACGCCTTCATCGTCCGCATGGTCGTCGTGCCCGCGCTGCTGGTCATCATGGGCAAGTGGTCGTGGTGGATCCCGAAGTGGCTCGACCGCGTCCTGCCCGATATCGACGTCGAGGGTTCCAAGCTCGAGCAGCTGCGTAACCAGGGCGCCGAGACGGTGAAGCACCCGGTTCCGGTCGCCTGACCCGACCCCGTCGCACGACCCCGCAATCCACTCCAGGATTGCGGGGTCGTCGTGTTTTTCGCCCCACCGGGGCTGACAGGTTGCTTGATATCGCGGTGGCCTGGCACCAGACTCAGGACTAGTTAGACCCGGCTGTACCTCCCGATCCGCGCTCCGCACCGATCACCGCGAGGAGAAAACCGTGTCCGTCTACCTGTACCGGTGGGGCAAGCTGGCCTTTCGCCGCAAATGGATCGTGCTGCCCGTCTGGTTACTGTTCTTCCTCGTGCTCGGCGGCCTCGGCGCCCAGCTGCAGAAACCGATGACCGACGACTTCAGCATGCCCAACCTGCCGTCGGAGCGGGCCACCGAGATCCTCGACAAACACTTCCCCGGTATGTCCGAAGCCTTCGCCTTCGACGCCGTGACCGGCACCTATGTCATCGGCGCCCCGGCCGGGCAGAAGCTCACCGATCCGGCCAACCGGCAGGCGCTGGACGCGCTGATCGGCAGGCTGGAACAGCTCGACATCGTCGATCACAGCAAGCCGATCCCGAATCCGATCACCATGACCGAGGAGATGGGCTGCCTCGGCGCGCAGCGCGATCCGTCGACCTGCAGCGGCGCACCACTGAACGTGCTGAACAAGACCGACCCCGACACCGTCGCCTACATCAGCGTCCCGTTCACGATCAAGGAATTCGCCGACATCACGGCCGCCGACCGCGACGCCGCCTACAACGTCGGTGACGCCGCCCGCGCCGCCGGGCTGACGGTCGAGATCAGCGGCACGATCGCGATGGAACAGGAGATGCCGAGCGGCAAGTCGGAAATGATCGGTATGGCGGTGGCCCTGGTGGTCATGGTCGTGGCGTTCGGCGCGATCGTCGCCGCGTTCGTGCCGATCATCACCGCGATCGTCGGGCTCGGCGCGGCGACCTCGCTGATCTTCCTGTCCACCTCGGTGGTGTCGATCCCCAGCTTCACCACGTTCCTGGCGTCGATGATCGGCATCGCGCTCTCGATCGACTACGCGCTGTTCATCGTGTCCAGGTACAAACACGAACTGGCGGTGCAGGATTCGGCCGAGGAAGCGGCCGGTAGCGCGCTGGGTACGGCCGGTTCGGCGGTCGTGTTCGCCGGTCTGACCGTCATCATCGCGCTGGTCGGCCTGAGCATCGTCGGCGTGCGGTTCCTGACCTTCATGGGTCTGGGCGGCGCGGTCGCGGCGGCCTTCGCGGTGCTCACCGCGATCACGCTGATGCCCGCCCTGCTCGGCGCGTTCGGCAAGCACCTGTTCAAACCGAAGCTGCCGGTGATCGCCCAGCACGATCCGGAGGACGACACCATCGTCACCAACGGCACCCGGTTCGCCAGGGCGATCGCCAAGTGGCCCACGGTGACGATGGTGCTGGCGATCGTCGCCCTCGGTCTGCTGGCCGCGCCCGCGATCAACCTGAATCTCGGCCTGCCCGGCGAGGACAGCATGCCCAAGTCGACCACCGTCCGTCAGGCCTACGACCTGCGCACCGAGGGTTTCGGCGAGGGCAGCAACGGCGTGCTGCAGATCGCCGTCGACCTCAGCGACACCCCCGCCGACCAGCGCCAAGCCGCCCTCCTCGCGTTGCGCGAGAAGCTCCAGTCCTACCCCGATATGGAGCTGGTCACCGAACCACAGCTCAGCCAGGACGGGGCGGGCGCGCTGATCAACGGCATTCCGAAGGCAGGCCCCAACGCGCAGTCGACCAAGGACCTGGTGCAGTCGGCCCGCGACGCCGAACCCGCCCTGCACGATCAGTACAAGATGTCGTACGGCATCACCGGCACCACCGCCATCTACGCCGACATCGACCACGTGCTGCTCAGCAAGATCGTCCCGTACATGGCGATCGTGGCCGGTGCGGCGTTCATCCTGCTGATCCTGGTGTTCCGATCGATCCTGGTTCCGCTGACAGCCGCGCTCGGCTTCCTGCTGTCGATGGCGGCCACCTTCGGCGCGACCGTGCTGATCTTCCAGGAGGGCAAGCTCGGCCTGATCCAGGACCCGCATCCCCTGGTCAGCTTCCTGCCGATCATGCTGATCGGCTTGGTGTTCGGCCTGGCCATGG
>NZ_JBHXMY010000042.1:0-8541 GCF_042720195.1 Nocardia sp. NPDC058497
CCCGACCCCCGGCCACTCCCACCCCCACCCCCCCCCCTGATCCCGACCTACACCCCCCCCCCCCCCCCCCTACGCCCCCCCCCCCCCCCGTTTCTCGGTCAGCCCATATGCTCACACCAGAGCGTGGTGATCATTTGTCCAGGGGGTTAGCGGTGGCCGCGTTCGCGGTATTGGCGGCGCTGCTGTTTGGCGATGGTGCGCCAGACCTGGGCTCGTTCGGCGGCGAGGCGCTTGTCGGTGCGGGCCGCCATCCATTCGTTCTCCTTGGCCAACTTGCGATAGCTCGTCAGACGGCGTTCGGGGAGGGTGCCGGCGGCGAGGGCGGCCAGGACGGCGCAGCCGGGTTCGGTCTGGTGGGCGCAGTCGGCGAAACGGCATTCGGCGGCGAGGGATTCGATGTCGCTGAATGTCTTGCCGATGCCCTCGGCCGCGTCGTACAGGCCGATGCCGCGCAGCCCGGGAGTGTCGATGAGCGTGCCGCCGCCGGGGAGCGGACGCAGCTCACGATGCACCGTGGTGTGGCGGCCCTTGCCGTCTACCGCGCGAACGGCGTTGGTGGCGAACACCGCCGCGCCGAGCAGGGCATTGGCGAGGGTCGATTTGCCCGCACCGGACGGACCGATCAGCGCGACCGTTCCGGTGAGCACAGCCGTGAGCACATCCAAGCCGACATCGGCGGCGGCGCTCACCGCGAGCACCGTCGCCCCTGGCGCGACGGCACGCACCTCGTCGAGCGGGATATCCACCGCCGCATCGGCTTTGGTGAGCACGACGACCGGCTGCGCATTGCTCTCCCAGGCCAGTGCGAGCATCCGCTCGATCCGCCCCAGGTCGACGTCACCGTCGGCGGCGCTGCAGATCAGCACCGTATCCACATTGGTGGCCAGCACCTGGGCGACCGAGCGCCCGGACACCGACGAGCGCATGATCGCCGAGTGCCGGGGGAGTAGTTGCCGCACAGTGCCTTCGGCATCGAGCCCGACCCAGTCGCCGGTACACAGTCCGCTGATGTCGCGCGGACAGGCGGCCCGCGCCGGGCCACTCGGGGTGACCACATCGCACTCGCTGCGGTCCATCCGGACGATGCGGGCGGGGGTGAGATCGCCGAGCAGCGGCAGATATCCAGAAGCTACGGCTTCGGTCCAGCCGTAAGGGACGAGCAGGTCGTAGTCGACCATTGGTGTGAAGTCCTTCGTCGGGCGCCGAACCCGACAACGGGTTCAGCGAGTAGAGGTGATGTCCGGAACGGCCAGGGCAGGCGCGCAATCGCGCTCCCCGGGCACGGCAATCCACACGGCTGTACTCACGGACATCCACCTCCTCTCCAACGTTGCTCCCACTGTGCCGCACACCGCGACACCGCACAACTGATTTATGCCACCGAGGGCTGACGAATCAGCTCCCGGTGGCGTCGACGCAGGTTACGGGACGACGATCTCGGTCGAGGCGGGCAGACTGGGACGGTCGGTGCGCACGGTGACCTGGAACCGGCCGGGACCGGTGGGGGCGATCACCTGGAACGGGTAGGTGCTGTTGTGGCGGGCGGGAACGAAATGCGTCATCGAGCCGGTGGCACCGTTGTCCAGGTTCCGCCAGTCGACGATGACGTTCACATCGCACGTCAGCAGAGCGGGAGCCATGTTGCCGAGCAGGCCCTGCGAGATGCGCAGCGAGATGCTGTGGGTGGCACCGGGCGCCACGCTCGGGGAGTTGAGCGGTCCGTCGAACGCGGTGCCGCCCACGTTCACGAGGCCGAAGCAGACGCCGTTGCCGAGCGTCGGCACCGGGGCCGTGCGCAGTTCGTTCATCACACAGGAGCGGGGGCCGACGTTGGACGCGCCGAGCTGACAGGTGTCATCGGCGTTGGCGGTGCCCGGCACGGCCAGGCATAGTGCACTGCCGGCGAGGATGGCGGCAGCGGTGGACGCGAAACTCGTTCGTAAGGTCACCTACCGATCCTAGGTCGCGAGATCGGCAGGACCTACCCCCCTATTTCTGGGGGCTCCGCCTAGTCCGGTTTGCCGAACTGTTCGTTCCGGCCGAGCGAGCGCAGCCGGAACCATTCCTTGAGCCCGGCCGGGTCGCGACGGGTCACCAGGAAGAACCAGGAGAAGCGAATCCACTCCTGCGGCAACAACTTGCGCATACCGGGCTGCGACATCAGATAGCCGCGATTGCGGTAGGTGAAATAGCGCTTGACCGGGTCGTCCGGGTACTGGGTGTGCATCCGCCCGCCCAGGATCGGCTTGAATTCCTCGGCGCCGTTGGGATGCAGGTAGGCGGTCTGCAGGCAGGTGCCGAAGGGCAGCCCGGAGCGGACCAGGCGGCGGTGCACCTCCACCTCGTCGCCGCGCACGAACAGCCGTAGGTCGGGCACACCGATCAGATCCACGGCCTTCGCCGAGATCAGCGCGCCGTTGAACAGCGAGGCGATGCCAGGCAGGAAGTCCTCGTCACCGAGCTCCGAGCGCAGCCGTCGCCACACCACGCCACGGCGCAGGGGGAACGCGAGCCGGTCGGGTTCGTCGATATCGCAGACCACCGGCGATACCTCGACCAGGTTGTGCCTGCGTGCGCAATCGATCAGTGTCGCGAGCACTTCGGGCCCGTCGGGGCGGCCGTCGTCGTCGGCCAGCCACACCCAATCGGCGCCCTGGGTGAGCGCGTGCAGCATGCCGAGCGCGAAACCACCGGCGCCGCCCAGGTTGTGCCGTGAACCCAGGTAGGTGGCCTCGATCGGCTGCTGCGCGACCAGTTCGGCCACCGCGTCCTCGTTGGCATTGTCGACGACGATCAGATGGTCGACCGGACGTGACTGCGAGGCGAGGACTTTCAATGACTCGGCGAGCAGCTCACGGCGCTTGTGGGTGACGACCACCGCGATGATCCGCGCGCTCGGCCCGGTCTCGGTCGTGATGTCGGCGGGTTCGGCGCCTGCGGGCAGTTCCGCGTCATCAGCCGGCGCGAGGACCTGCGCGGACGCCGGTTCGCCGGGCAGCACCGCGTCATCGGCCATGGCAGCGGCGGGCTCGACGGGTGCCGCGGTCGCCGCGAGGCGGTCGGTCATGCTGAACCCACCCGGCACGGCAGCCGGAGCAGCCTCGTCACGTTGCCCGCTCATGCCTGATTCTGCTCCAGTTCTTTCTCGTCCGCCGCGCCCGCTGCGCCCTCGGTCTCCAGCTCACGCAGCACCTGTGCCACGTGATTACCCGCGTCGGGACCCTCGTACGCTCGCACGACTTCCTCGATGCCGCCCTGCAGCCGGATCTGGCCGTGGTCGACCCACATCGCGGTGTCGCACAGCTGGGCGAGGAACTCGTTGGAATGGCTGGCGAAGACGAGGATGCCCGAGCGCGCGACCAGCGACTGCAGCCGCGTGCGCGCCTTCTTCATGAACTCGGCGTCGACCGCGCCGATGCCCTCGTCGAGCAGCAGGATCTCGGGGTCGATCGAGGTGACGACGCCCATCGCCAGGCGCACCCGCATACCGGTGGAGTAGGTGCGCAGCGGCATCGACAGGTACTCGCCGAGCTCGGTGAAGTCGGCGATCTCGTCGATCTTGGACATCATCTGCTTGCGGGTCTGCCCGAGGAACAGGCCGCGGATGATGATGTTCTCGTAGCCGGAGATCTCCGGGTCCATGCCGACACCGAGGTCGAACACCGGTGCCACCCGGCCGCGGATGCGCGCGCTGCCGCGGGAGGGTTCGTAGATGCCCGACAGCAGCCGCAGCAGCGTCGACTTGCCCGCGCCGTTGTGGCCGACAAGGCCGACCCGGTCGCCTTCCTTGAGCGACAGGTTGATGTCACGCAGCGCCTCGACGACGACCACATCGGAGCTGTTGCGCCCGATCGCGCCGCCCGCCTTGCCGAGGAACGCCTTCTTCAGCGACCGCGACTTGGCGTCGAAGATGGGGAACTCGACCCACGCCTGCTGGGTTTCGATACTCACACGGCTCATCGGGAGTCTGCTCCTAAACCCAGTACGGGACGCGGGCACGGTACTGCTTGAGCGCCAGGATCGCGACGACCCAGCCGACCACCGTGATCGCGCCGACGATCGCCCAGTGATGCCACTCCGACGGCTCGCCGAGCAGCGGCGCGCGCACGATCTCCAGGTAGTGGAAGGTGGGCACGATCTCGATCAGCTTGGCCCGGTCGCTCATGCCGCCGACCGAGTTCTCCAGCGCCTTCGTCGACCACATGACCGGGGTCAGCACGAACAGCATCAGCGTCATCGAGCTCAGGATCGGGGCGATGTCGCGGTAGCGGGTGGAGAAGATGCCGAACACGATCGACACCCACATGGCATTGAGGAACAGCAGGACGATCGCGGGGAACACCAGCAGGATCGACCAGTTCAGGTCACGCCAGATCGAGAACGCGACCACCAGCAGGGCGTAGATCGCCGCGTTGTGGATGAAGAACAGGAACTGCCGCCACACCAGCCGGTACACATGCACGCTCAGCGCCGACGGCAGCTGTTTGATCAGGCCCTCGTTGGCGATGAACACATCGGAACCCTCGAGGATCGAGGCGCTGATGACGTTCCACACGATCAGGCCGACCGTCACATACGGCAGGTACTCGCTGATCGGCTGATTGAGCAGCGTCGAATACAGCAGACCCATCGCCAGCGCCTGCAGCCCGGTCGCGATGGTGATCCAGAACGGGCCGAGCACCGAACGGCGGTACCGCTGCTTGATGTCCTGCCAGCCCAGTGACAGCCATAGCTCGCGCTGATGGAAGCCGTCGCGCATGTCCTTGAACGCGCGCTTGAACGTCTGCGAGTCCGACACGATCGGCGGCGCGACCTCGGCCTCGGTCACCGGGGAGTTGTCGTCGGAATGCACGGGGCTCTCTTCGGTACGCGCGTCACTGCGATCGGAGACCGAATCGGGACGAGCGGCAGCTGCGGGCACGGTCCCCGACCTTACAGTGTCGGCCCCTGGCAGGTGCCGGGTGTGCGTAGGCCCGGCGACCTACAGGTACTGCCCACCCCCGACGTGGCCACCGGCCTTGTGATCACCCGCGTGCACGCCGGGTGGCAAGGCGCCCTGACGCATCTGTTCCAGCTGCGCGCGGGCGGCCATCTGCTGGGCGAACAGCGCGGTCTGGATGCCGTGGAACAGGCCTTCGAGCCAGCCGACCAGCTGGGCCTGGGCGATCCGCAGTTCGGCGTCCGACGGCACCGACTCGTCGGTGAACGGCAGGGTGAGCCGCTCGAGCTCCTCGCGCAGTTCGGGGGCGAGGCCCTGCTCGAGCTCGCGGACCGAGGACTTGTGGATCTCCTTGAGCCGGGTCCGGCTCGCGTCGTCGAGTGGAGCCGCCCGCACCTCCTCGAGCAGCTGCTTGATCATGGTGCCGATGCGCATCACCTTGGCGGGCTGCTCGACCATGTCGGCCAGCGACTCACCCTCCTCGGCGTCGTCGGTGGCGGGCTTCTCGTCGTCGGGCACGACCTGTCCGGTGAACGTGGAGCCGCCGTTCTGGTCGGCGGGCACGGTGAGCGGACGGCCGTCGGGGCCGATCACGACGATGGATTCCGGGACATCCTCCGAGTGCGTCATATCCCCATCATTGCGTGTGTGCCGGGTTCGCGCTAAAACCCCGACGCGGTTACACCGGGACGCCCGCTGCCCTTAAAGTGGCCACCATGACTTATGACGTCGCGAGGGTTCGGGGCCTGATACCGTCCCTGGGCGACGGCTGGATTCATCTGGACCCGCAGGCGGGGATGCTCGTTCCCGATTCGGTATCGCGTGCCGTCTCAACGGGTTTCCGCACCTCCTCGTTTTCCCACATCGGCCGCCACGGTGCGGCGACCCGCAGCGGTGCGATCCTCGACGCCGCGCGCGCGGCGGTCGCCGACCTGGTCGGTGGAGATCCGGCCGGCGTCGTGCTCGGACCCGATCGCGCGGTGCTGCTGGCCTGGCTGGCCGAATCGCTGAGTTCCCGGCTCGGTCTCGGCACCGGCATCGTGCTGTCCCGGCTCGACGACGAGGCAAATGTCGCCCCGTGGCTGCGCATCGCCAACCGCTACGGCGCGCACGTGCGCTGGGCCGAGGTCGAGATCGAGACCTGCGAGATGCCGTCCTGGCAGTTCGAAGAGCTCATCGGCCCGACCGCGCGCCTGGTCGCGCTCACCGCCGCGTCCCCGATCGTCGGCTCGGCGCCCGCGGTCCGGGTGGCCGCCGACCGGGTGCACGACGTGGGCGGTCTGCTGGTCGCCGACGCGTTCGGCGCCGCACCGTACGCGCTGATCGATATCGACGAACTCAACGCCGACGTGGTCGCGCTGAGCGCGCCGTCCTGGGGCGGCCCGCAGGTGGGCGCGCTGGTTTTCCGTGACCCGGCGTTCCTCGACCGCATCCCGTCGATGTCGCTCAATCCCTATGCCAAGGGTGCTGAACGGCTCGAGGTCGGCGGGCATCAGTACGCGCTGCTGGCCGGGCTCACCGAGTCGATCGACTTCCTCGCCGGGCTCGACGAACGCGCCCGAGGCACCCGCCGCGAACGGCTCGAGATGTCGATCACCTCGCTGCAGGACTATCACGACCAGCTGTTCGACCACCTGATGCAGGTGCTCGAGAAGGTCGAGAACCTCACCGTGATCGGCCGCGCCTCCACCCGCATCCCGACCGTCAGTTTCACGATGGCGGGCATGCAGGCGGAGAAGGTCGCGGCCAAGCTGGCCGACAACCGGATCGGCACGGTCTCCGGCGTGCACGGCGGCAGCCGACTACTGGACGCGCTCGGTGTCAACGACGAGGGTGGCGCCGTCACCATCGGTCTGGCGCCGTACACAACGCGCTATGAGATCGACCAGCTCGGACGCGCGCTGAGTTCGCTCGAATAACCTGCGTCCGCCGTTCACTTTCCGCCGGAACGGTCGAATTCCCGCCGACCACGGCAATCAGTGAACGCCCAGCGCAGTTCTCAGTCGCGGACCCGCAGAACTACCTTGCCGAAGGTCCCCGAGTCGTCGAGCAATTCGTGCGCACGGCCCGCCTCGGTGATCGGCAGCTCGGCGGAGATCACCGGCACGATCTCGCCCGCGGCGATCTGCGGCCACAGCTGCGCGCGCACCGCGGCGACGACCTCGGCCTTGCTGCCCACACCGGTGCGCGGCCGGTTGCGCACATTCGTCGCGTGCACCGTGCCCCATTTGCCCAGCAGCGTGGCCAGGTTCAACGTCCCCGCGACGCCGCCCTGCATGCCGATCACCACCAGCTGACCGTGCGGTGCCAGCGTCTCCACATTGCGTTCCAGATACAGCGCGCCCATGTTGTCGAGGATGACGTCGGCGCCCGCACCACCGGCCGCCGACTGCTCCGCCACGATCTCGGCGACGAAATCCTGGGTCTTGTAGTTGATCAGCAGCTCGGCCCCCAGCTCGGCGCACTTGGCCAGCTTCGCGTCCGATCCCGCCGTCACCGCCACCCGCGCCCCGAGCCGCCGCGCCACCTGAATCGCGTGCGTCCCGATCCCACCGCCGCCACCGTGGATCAACACCAGCTGCCCCGACCGCAGCCCCGCGGTCAGCACCAGGTTCGACCACACCGTGGTCGCCACCTCGGGCAGACCCGCCGCGGCGACCGGATCGAGCCCGTCCGGAATCGGCAACAGCTGGGTCGCGGGCACCGCCACCAGCTCGGCGTACCCGCCGCCCGCCAGCAGCGCACACACCCGATCCCCGACCTGCCAATCCCGCACCCCGTCCCCGAGCGCGACGATCGTCCCCGAACACTCCAGCCCCGGCACCGAACTCGCATCGGCGGGCGGCGGATAGAACCCGCGCCGCTGCAATACGTCGGCCCGATTCACCCCCGCCGCGATGACCTCGACCAGCACTTCCCCCGGCCGCGGCTCCGGATCGACCGTCACGGTCCACTCCATCACCTCGGGCCCACCGAAACCGTTCAACTCGACAGCATGCATGTAGCTGTGCCTCTCCACTTTCCCCATGTCATCAGCGAGATCCGTCGCTGCGGATGCGTCCGCTACGATCTCACTCTAGGGAGACGTGGCAGAGCGGCCGAATGCACTCGCCTTGAAAGCGAGCATGGGTAACACCATCGGGGGTTCAAATCCCTCCGTCTCCGCTCTTACTCCTCGTCCCAGGCTTGGATCGAGGTCTGGTCGACGATGCGGCCGTCGCGGATGTCGGCCATCGAGTGGACCAGGACGCGGGTGCCGTCGGGGTAGCGGCAGGATTCGACGAAGGCGACGTGGTCGCCGTCCATCAGGATGCTCTCCAGCTTGTGGGTCATCTCGCGGGCGCACACGTCGGTGAACATGTCGCCGATCGCCGAACGTCCGTGCAGCACACGGGGATGGCTGGGCTGGTCGTGGTGGTCGACCATCCGGATCTCGGCGTCGTCGCCGTACAGTGCCAGCAGTGTTGCCGCGTCGCGGCCTTGGGTTGCGCGGCGGCGCGGGGGGGGCTCGCAAAACCCACAGGGATGGGGGGGCCTCGGGGGGGACCCCGCGCCGCGGGAACGCTGCGGGCCACGGGGGATAGGGCCGGGACCCCCGCCCA
>NZ_JBHXMY010000042.1:8551-20459 GCF_042720195.1 Nocardia sp. NPDC058497
AGTGGTGCGGCGTCGCGGCCTTCGATGCCGCGGCGCAGCGCGTCGGCATCGAATCCCGAACTGGAAGCGGTGCTCATCGGGGTCTCCCTCGCTCGTCGTCAGCGAGCCGGACCAGGGCGATTCGGCCCGTACCCCAGGACATTACGCCCGCGGCTCCGCCCGGGGAACGGCCTGAAATCAGACGAGCGGAGCGGCCCGTTCGGCGATGGCCGTGATCGGCACCGGCTCCACGCGTTCGAGACCTGCGAGCGCACCGATGGGGCCTGCGATGTAGTCGAACAGGGCGTTCGCGTCGCGGCACACGACGATGACGATCACGTTGTACGGCCCGGTGGTTCCACCGGCGAAGGCCGCCTCCTGATGCGTCGACAACGGGCGGCGGCGGCGAGCTGGGCATCCAGCCTGACCGAATCCGCCAGATCAGCGTAGAACGTGTCGGATTCCGGCGCAGCGACCTCGGTTCGACGACAGGCGTCCGCGACCGAACCACGATCGGCGTCATGACAGCAGACATCAGCGGCATCCACCACGTCGGTATCCTCACCAGGGATCTCGACGGCCTGGAGAGCCGATACCGCTCCCTCGGCTTCACCCTCAGCCCGCGTTCCCGCCATCTCCTCGGCGCTGAGCCCGGCCGGCCGCCCGTCGAGGGCTGTACCGCCAATCTGTGCGCCCTCTTCGGCGATTCCTATCTGGAACTGCTCGGCATCGTCGACGAGTCAGCGCCTGACCCGTGGCACACGAAGGCGATGGCCGACGAGTACGAGGGCCTGCGCCTGCTCAACCTCGAGACTTCCGACGCCGGCAAGGCCGACCGCCACCTGACCGAGGCGGGTCTGCGCACCTCCGGCGTGCTCGAGCTCGAACGCGAGGTCGACACCGAGGACGGCACCCGCACCCTGCGGGCTCGCGCCGTCCACCTCGAGCCACGCGCCACCCCCGAGACCTACCTCGGCATCGCCCAGCACCTGACCCGAGAATATGTCCACCAACCCCGCTATCTGCGCCACGCCAACGGCGCACGCGGGCTCGGCTCGGTGCTCTTCGTCGTCGAGGACGCCGCGTTCGCCGCTGTCGCCGACCGGTACCGCGCCATCCTGGACCGCACACCCGAATACGAGGGCCCGCTCACGCTGTTCACCGTCGGCCCGGCGCGGCTCGAACTCGTTCGGGCGGGCGACGCGGGTGACGTCGTGCCCGACGAGCCCGCGCCCGCCGCCTCCTACCCGGCGGCCGTGACCATCAGGGTCGACGACGTCACCGCGGCTCGCGAGCTCGTCGAAGACGGTGGCGCACCGACGATCTCGACCGCGGACGGCTTCTTCGTCTCCGCCCGCGACGCCTACGGCGCCGGCCTGTTCTTCACCGCCTGACCACCGGTACCACGAGGAATCACGATGTTCACCACCTTGCTCCTGCTCTTCGTCCCCACCGTGCTCCTGCGCCTGCTCGGCATTGCCGGGATCGCCCGGTTCGGCACCTGGCGCGAATGCGCCGCCCACGGACTCGCGGTCATGCTCACCGCCACCGGCATCGCGCATTTCATGCCCGACAGCGTGACCGTGATGCCCAGCCACGACGACCTCGCCGCGATGGTGCCGGCTTACGTCCCGTTCGCGCACGCCATGGTGTACGTGACCGGCCTCCTGGAACTGCTCGGCGCCGCCGGTCTGGTCGTGCGCGCGACCCGTCCCGGCGCGGGGGTCGCCCTTGCCGTTCTGTTCGTGGTGATGCTGCCCGCCAATATCCATGCGGCACTAGCGGACATCGCGCTCAACGGTGAGCCGCCGACGCCGCTGTGGTTCCGGATTCCCGAGCAGATCGTCTTCATCACGGTGGCGCTCTGGGCGGCTCAGCCGTCGACGCGCTGGACGAAGTTGGGGCGGATGTCGAGGTCCGGCTCGTCGTAGTAGCGGTGGAAGGTGGGGGTGAGCACCGCGGAGATCGGCGGGTTGACCCAGCTCCAATCGGTGGGGCAGCGTCGGCCCGCGGCTTCCTCGCGCTGGACGTGATCGCAGAACTGCTTGGCGACGGTGTGGTGGTCGACCATGTGCACACCAGAGACCCGAAAGCTGTGCAGGACCGCGTGATTCAGCTCGATCAGGGCCTTGTCGCGCCACAGTGTGCGCACCGACGAGGTGTCCAGGCCCATCATGTCGGCGATCAGCGGGAGCATGTTGTAGCGGTCGGCATCGCTGAGGTTGCGCGCGCCGATCTCGGTGCCGACGTACCAGCCGTTGAACGGCGCGAACGGATAGGTGATGCCGCCGACCTCCAGGTCCATATTCGAAACAGCCGGTAGCGCATGCCATTTCAGTCCGAGGGTGGTGAACCACGGATAGTCGGGATGGATCAGATCGACCTCGCGGACCAGCTCGCGCGGAACATCGAAGTACCGCAGGCCTTCGTCGGGCGTGCTGATCAGCACCGGCAGCACGTCGAAGGGCGTGCGCGCACCGCGCCAGCCGAGGGCCGTCGCCTGCTCGGTGGCGGCGATATTGGCGGGATCGCCGGTGACGGTCCCGTCGCCGTCGGGGTAGCCGGCGTAGCGGATCAGCTGTGAACTCACGATCCGGTACTCGCCGCCGCCGGGTTCGGACGGCGGGCCGACCGTGATCATCGACTGGATCGCGCCGCCGTTGGTGGCCAGGCGCAGATGCTGCCAGCACGCCTCGGAAAGCTCTCGCGCGGAAGTAACTCGGCGCGCGTCGAGCAGTTTGAGCGAGCGCCAATGTTTGCGTCCGACACAGCGAGCGTGATTGCGCCAGGCCAATTTCGCGCCGATCAGGATTTCCTCGGCGGTCTGCCGGTAGGTACCGGTTTCGCGAAGTTCGGCGAGCGCGCCGAGACGTCGTTGGAGGGGGAGATGTCCCAGCTCGGGGTGGCGGAAGAACTCGTCGCAGTCGCGTAGGCGCCGATCGAGGCCGGTGCCGCGCTCGCTCACCGAAGTGACTGTGGTGGAAGCTTTTTCGCAGACAGCAGGGTGAGGGCGTTGGTTCACGGTACATCTCCGGTCGGGCAGCTTCGAACACCGAGATTCACTGCGCGCCAGCCTACGACCGGTGTGCTGGCAGTGTGCTCGAAATCGCGCCGATCCCACCGTGACCGACGTCAAGGCATGCTGACCGGGCGCTGACCTAACGGAATCGGGCGGCGGTCTCCGGTGCCGTGGCGAACTCGAGGAATTGCTCGTTCTCGTGCGGATCGCCGATCGTCACCCGCACACCGTCACCGGCGAACGGACGCACCAGCACGCCCGCGGCGGCGCTGGCCTCGGCGAAGTCGGTGCTGCGCGCACCCAGCGGCAGCCAGATGAAGTTGGCCTCGCTCGACGGCACCTGATAGCCGGCGGCGAGCAGCGCGTCGCGCACCTGGTGCCGCGCCGCGACCAGCACATCGGTCCGGTCGAGGAGTTCGCCGCGCGCCTCCAGCGAGGCGATCGCGGCCGCCTGCGCCACCCGGTTCACGCTGAACGGGATGTGCACCTTCAGCAGCGCGGTGATCACCTCGGGATCGCCGACGGCGTAGCCGACGCGCAGGCCTGCCAGGCCGTAGGCCTTCGAGAACGTCCGCAGGACAACCACATTCGGCCGGGTGCGGCCGATCGCGACACCGTCGGGCCTGCTCTCGGGAGTCAGCCGCAGGTACTCGTAGTAGGCCTCGTCCAGCACGACAAGCACGTGCGCGGGCACCCGGTCGAGGAACCGCTCCAGCTCGGCGCGCCCGTGCGCGGTGCCGGTGGGGTTGTTCGGGTTGCAGACGAAGACCAGCTTGGTCCGCTCGGTGACCGCGTCGGCCATCGCGTCCAGATCGTGCAGGTAGCCCTCGGCCAGCGGCACCGGCACCGCGGTGGCATTACCCACCTGGGTGACGATCGGGTACGCCTCGAACGAGCGCCACGCGAACACCACCTCGTCGGTCGGCGCGTCGCAGGTGATCTGCACGAGCTCCTGGCACAGGGCGACGCTGCCGCAGCCGACGGCGACATTCGCGACGGTCACGTCCAGGAAATCGGCCAGCGCGGCCCGCAGCTCGGCGACCTGGTTGTCCGGGTACCGGTTGGCCTGCTCGGCCGACTCCGCGATCGCCTTGGCAGCGCTCGGCAGCGGCCCGAAGGTCGTCTCGTTCGACGCGAGCTTCACCGCATCGGGGCGATTACGGCCGGGAACGTAGGCCGGGATGGTGGCGAGGTCGGGCCGGATGTGCGCTGTCACGCCTCCACCCTAAGTGAACGCTGTTTCCGGTCGCCTGGTCGGAACCTACCCAAGGACGACTGATCGGCCTACCCTGGATTTATGTCGGGCACCTACGACGATGTCGCTCCGCTGCGGGCGACGGAGCTCACCGCCGACAGCGCCGCAGGCACCGCTCTCGCTGCGACGCGTACTTCGGTGCCCATCACCGTCGTCGAACCGGAGCGGGTTGCCCGCGGCGGCATCGTCCTACTGCACGAGTCCCGCGGGTTCTCGCCCCAGCTGCTCGAACTGATGCGATCGCTGGCGTTCGAGGGCTGGATCGTCGTCGCCCCCCACCTGTTCGACCGGATCGCCGACGACCAGGTGCACGAGGTGTTCGGCGAAGAACTGTTCGACGACTTCGACGCCGGCTTCGACTGGCTCACCCGCCGCGGCGTCTTCCCCGACACCATCGGGGTGCTCGGTTTCGACTCCGCCGGCACCGCCGCCTTCCTCGTCGCCACGAACCGGCCCATCGGCGCGGCGGTGAGCGTGGCCGCCGCAGGCATCACCGAGCCGCTACCAGACCAGGAGATCGCCCTGGTCGACGTCGCCGACAGCCTGCAGGCGCCCTGGCTGGGACTGTTCGGCGCCGACGATCCGGCCACCCCACCCGAGGCCGTCGACCGGCTGCGCGACGCGACGGCGCGGGCGAATGTGGCCAGTCTCACCATCACCTATCCCGGCCTCGGCCACCGTGCCGACCGACCCGATCCGGACGACGACACGGACAACGCCATCCGGATCGATTCCCAGACCCGTATCTACGACTGGTTCGACAGCAATTTACGTTAGTTGACCAGGCGTTTTGGACTACATGAACCGCTCGTGTAATCTTCATTCCCGGCGGTTCGAGAAGAACCGGTGCCCTCGAAAGAGAAGGCTCCAGGAGGCGTGCCAGAGCGGCCGAATGGGACTCACTGCTAATGAGTTGTCCCTTCACGGGGACCGGAGGTTCAAATCCTCTCGCCTCCGCCACACCCGGTTCGCCGGGTACAACTGAAGACCATGCGCCCGTAGCTCAACGGATAGAGCACTTGACTACGGATCAAGAGGTTAGGGGTTCGAATCCCTTCGGGCGCACAACAATCCGCCTCCTATCGGTGCAAACCGGTAGGAGGCGGATTTCGTTTTGCGGGGGCGTGTTCCGCCGCGTCGGCCGGGGTCAGGGGACGCGGGAGAAGAGGCGGCCCGCGAGGTCAACGCCGGTGATCGTGCCGGTGGTGTCTCGGCTGAAGTAGCCGCGTTGGCCGGTGAGGCCGCCTTCGGTGACGGTGTATTCGTCGTCGGGGCGCAGGCCGAGGTTGGCGAAGGGGAGGTCGTCGGGGAGTTCGGTGGTCGACGCCGCGCGGATTTCGGGCTTGATCTTGGCGTCGATGGACAGGGTGGCGCCGGAGTCGGTGATCGTGAGGCGCATCATGTCGTTTTCGTAGATGCCCGCGATCTCGGCGGCGCGGGCGGCGTCGTAGGGGAGAGGCTCCGGGGCGCGCTCGACGAGGCCTAGGTAGTGCTCGAGTGCCCAGCGCAGGACGGCCTGGTTGAAGGCCAAACCGGCGTCGGGGCCCGCGTTCGAGAGGGCGACGACGGCGAAACCGCGGTCGGGCACCGTCAGTAGTTCGGCGAACTGGCCGTAGCCCGAACCGCCGTGTCCGACCGTGCGCACGCCGTCGACGTCGCGCAGGAACCAGCAGATGCCGAAACCGTCACCGAGGGAACTGGCTCGCAGTGGCGCCGTCTGCTCGCGCATGCTGTGCAGCAGGGCGGTGGGCAACAGGGATTCGCCGTCGGCGGTATTGCCGTCGCCGAGATGGAAACGGGCCCAGCGCAACTGGTCGGCCACCGAGGAGGCCACACCCGCGCCCGGGTTGTTGGCGCGGTTGTCGCCCCACTGTCGCAGTACCGACAGCTCGCCGTTGTCGTCGGCGGTATGGCCGACGGCGAAGCGGTGGGGCAGCACCTCGGCGGCGGTGAAGAAGCTGTGCCGCAAGCCGATCGGGTCGAACAGCAGGGTGCGGATCGCTTGCTCGAAGGTGAGTCCGGTGACCTTCTCGATCACCCGGCCCGCCAGGCTGTAGCCGGACTGGCTGTAGGACGCGCGAGCGCCCAGCGGCGCGATCACGGGAAGCTCCGGCAGGCGTTCGACGAAGCGGGCCAGCGCGTCGTCGCCGTCACCGGTCTCGGCGTCCAGTTTCCAGTCCAGACCCGCGGTGTGGTTGAGCAGGTGTCCGACGGTGACCTCGGCGGCGAGCTGTTCATCGGCGAGGATGAGCTCTGGCAGGTATCGCCGCACCGGGGCGTTCAGCTCGACGCGGCCATCGGCGACCAGGCGCAGCAGCGCGGTCGCCGTGTAGCTCTTGGACACCGAACCCAGCTGGAAGACGGTGTTCTCGTCGACCGGCAGCGGATTGTCGATGCTGGTCACCCCGTGGCAGGCGGTGAACTCGGCGCCGTCGAGGGTGATGCCCACCGCGGCGCCCGGGATGCCGTACTCGGCGGCCGTCGCGGTGACGAAGGCGGCCAGGTCCTTGTCGAAAGTGCTCATGATCGCGTGTCTCTCTCGTCGAATCCGGTCGGGTCAGCGGGTCAGCGCGGCGGCGGCGTTTGCGAGCTCGCTGTGGTAGCCGTCCAGTCGAGCCACGGTGTCGGCCATGGTCTTTCGGGCATGCCGATCGGCCGCCGCGCTGCCCCGGTCGCGCTCGGAACCGGCCACCGTGGCGCGGAGTTCGGCGACCTGCTCGGCCGCGGCCGCCAGTGCGGGGGCGAACTTCGCGGTCTGGCGGGCGACGGCGGCGGGGTCCTTGTCGGCGGCGGCGCCGAGTCCGGCGCGTACCGCGCGGACGGGCAGGACGACGGTGCGGTGCAGGTCGAGGGAGGTGGCGTTCATGGTGATCTCTCTTTCGGTCCGTACGCTGTTCGCGTTGTACGCACACTGTACGCAGTGCCGAACGGTGTGCGCAAGAGGGAACGATGTTCCAAGATGGGCTGCCGCAAGCGCGGCCTGTACGAAAGAGACGGGCCGAGAGGGTGATTCAGGTACTGACCTGCACTACTTCCAGGCGGGCAGTGGCGGCAGCGGGCCGGTGAGGTCGGCGCCGGTGGAGCGGCCGAGGAGCCAGGCGAGCAGGGCGGAGGACGGGCCGAGGACGGTGTGGTGCGGGCGACCGGGACCGACGGTGGCGATGAAGTCGGTGTCGGTGGCCTGGATGTCGAAGGTCGGGGTGGCGTCCGGGATCATCTTCGCCGAGAGGTCGGCGATGGCTTCGGGGAGCATGCGGGCGACGAAGGCGGCCGGCCAGTCGGCGGGGGTGTAGCCGACGGCGAGGTCGACGTGGTGGATCTCGGTCTCGCGCAGGCGCATCCACGGAATCTGGTCGGCGGTGAGCGAACCGCCCTGCCGGTTGCGGACCACCGCCTGCCAATCCGCTTCGGGCATCGTGGTGGCCACGGCCTGCCAGCGGTGGGCGGAGGCGGTGAAGTCGGCGTGCTGGACGTCGAGATGCCGCGGCGCGCCGGCCTCGATGTCGGCGTCGCGGATGGCGGTGCCGGCGTACTGGGGGATCTCGATGCCGGTGCGCGCCCACAGCAGCAGGTTCAGCAGGCTGTCGGCGTTGCGCGACATATGCGCGACGACGTGCCCACGAGTCCAGCCGGGCAGCAGGGACGGCTCGCTCAGTTCGGCGTCGGTGAGCGCACCGATCGCCGCGTCGAAACGGGCGGTGGACGCGGCGACCTGGGCGAGCAGGTCGGTGGGAACGGTCGTTGCGCTGGTCACAGGTCCGAGCGTAGTAGCCCGGCCCGGCCTGCACCGGCGTTCACGACGGTGTCGGCGCCGACCTGTGGATAACCGTGAACCTGTGGATAACTGGGGATTTTTCGCGTCTGACGCCGAGGCGGCGAGAGGGCCGCGTGTGACGATTCAGCCGGTGACGATCGCGTCGGCCTCGATTTCGATCAGCAGTTCGGGGGCGATCAGCGCGGTCACCTCGTACATGGCGGCAGCGGGGCGGATCGCGCCGAACACCGCGGCATGTGCGGCGGCGACCTCGGGCCAGCGGGAGATATCGGTGACGAACATGCGGGTGCGCACCACATCCCGCAGGCTCGCGCCCGCTTGCTCGAGCGCGGTGGCGATCCGGGCGAGCACCTCGGTGGCCTGCGCGCCGATGTCGTCGCCGCCGACCGCGCCACCGCCGGGGACGGCAGCCGTCGTCCCACTGACCATGACGTGATCACCGACCCGCACCGCCCGCGAATACCCGACTACATCTTCGAAATCGGAGGCAGAAGAAATGTTCACCCGAGTTGTGGTCATGGCAGCCAGAATGGTCCACCGGGCCGGGGATGACAATGCCCCAACATGGACGGCCCGGCGAAGAACGAAAAGCTTTCGCCTACACCGGCCTTCTTGCTCGAGATCGGCCGGTTCAAGCTGGTCGACAACAAGGCGGTGCTGCAATCGAGCATCGAACTGCGCAACAGGTCGGGCGTGCCGTTCAACGGCTAGGTCGTCAAGTAGTCCACTCCCGTGCCTCGACGAGCACGGCGGCGGCCAGCGCGAGCAGCCACAGCGACATCGAGCCGACCTGGATGCGCTGGGCGATGCCGAGGGCATACGAGCCGGACAGGTTGTCGGCGACCAGCATCCAGATGGTCGCCGCCGACCCGACGACGAGCACGACCACACCGAACTCGCGCAGGATCCACCAGCGGTGGTAGCGGTAGGCGGCGGCGCTGAACGCGAACGCCGCCACCGCGATCGAAGTGACGGCCAGCGTGCTGGTCAGCGCGTGCGGCTGATGCAGTTGCGGGAACAACCCGCCGCCGCACGCGCTGACCGCGGGGTCGCAGTCGCGCAGGGGAAGCATCGCGTCGGCGATCGTCGACGCGCCGAAGCACGCCAGGGCCACCCAGCCGACGGTGGTCAACCGGCGACGGCGGAACACCAGCAGCCCGCCGATCGAGGCCGGGATCAGCAGCAGGCCGACCAGCTTGTCGGCGGTGGCGAACACTTCCCGGTAGGGCTTGCCCTCCGCGTCGAGTTCGCTGAGGAAGGAGTTCACCGGATCGGTGTCGATCGGCAGAACGAACTCCAGCACCCAGGACGAATAGCAGAGGCCGGCGACCGCGATCGCGACGGCGATCAGCAGGGGATAGCCACGGGGTATCCGGGTGGATGCGGGCACATCGACCATTGTGCTGCCCGACCGAGACCACCCGGCCTTTCGCGCGGATCAGGCGCGTCGCGCGGTGCGCACGTGGTTTCATCACTGCGCACACAGGTTGTTGTCAGGTTCACCGGGCAGGGTGGTGTCGTTACCAACCGGGAGGTCTTCGATGAGCTACGTGATCGCACTGGCCGGCTTCGCCATGTTCCTGGCGATGGCGGTCTCCGGCTACACCGCGGCCAACGCGCCACGGTCGCTGGTGCGTGTCCGAGTGCGGAGCAACCCGGGTCGTCGCTGACCCACGTCAGCTGGTCGGATCCTGTTTCCGACCGGGTGCCAGCTCGCGCACCAGCGCACGGATATGTTCGGCCGCCGCCTGGGGATCCTCGTGTTCCCATACCCGCACGACCTGCCAGCCCGCTTCGATCAGCGCGGCATCGGTGGCCCGGTCTCGTGCGACATTTCCGGCCAGTTTCTCCGCCCACCACTGGGCGTTGTTCTTCGGATCCGTCGCGTGTTCCGGGCACCGATGCCAGAAGCAGCCGTCCACATAGACGGCGATGTGCAGCCGGGGAAAGACGACGTCAGCGCGCCGCCGCAGGCCTTTGATGGGCGCGCGGTCGACGAAATAGCGCAGGCCCGCGCGATGGAGTTCGCGACGTAATGCCAGCTCAGGGTTGGTATCGGCGCGCTTCTGGCGAGACATGCGCGCACTGGTCGCCGCATCGGTGACGGGCTTGGAAACCGGCGGCGAACCACCCCCGTCCGGTACCCACCGCGCGTTCATGCCGCCCAGCCGCCCATGCGGTCGAGATGGTCGCGCACGTCGTCGAGGAAACCCGGCGGGAAACGCAGATTGCCCATCTCGGTGCGGCGCAGGAACCCCGCGGTGGCGCGCGGCGAGAGCAGCCGCGGCTCGGTGAGGAAGTTCTTCAGATCCTCGTACGGCTCGTGCACCGGCCAGGTCGACAACGGCACCCGATGCACCACACCGGCGCGCCCCCAGGCCGCGGTCGGCCAGGGTGATCCTGGTCGCAGCGGTTCTCCCACCGTCAACGGCGCGGACGGCGCGGCCAACCGCTCGCCGACCCAGTTCGCCATCCGCACGCTGACCGCATTGCCCACCAGCTTCCACCGATGCCCCTGCCGGACACCGGGCACATCGAGCGCGGGCGCCGTCCACTCGGCGTCGAAGCCCTGCAACCGCTCACCGTCGACGATGCCCGGCGTGACGATCTCGCCCGCGGGCAGCCGGACCGCGGGCGGACTGGCGATGCCGAGACCCGATCCGCCCTTCAGGGTCGGCACCGCGTTCACCGCCCAGCCGAGACCACGCACGCCCTCGGTCCAGTAGAAGCCGCACGGATCGCGGTCCGCGTCGCCGTACTCACGCGGGCCCGCGTCGTCACCGAAGAGGACCTCGCGCGGATCCTCGGTGCGCGAGGCCAGCATCAGCACCCGCTGCCGCCGCTGCGGCAACCCGAACGCGCGGCCGTCGACGACGCGATACGCCCACGTATAACCGAGTTCCTCCAGCGCGCCCGTGATGTGCCGCATGGCCGCGCCACGACCGAGCTGCAGCATGAACGGGACGTTCTCGATCAGCAACCACCGCGGCCCACGTCGGCGGCGGACCAGCCGGAACACCTCGTCGACCAAGCCCGAACGACGTCCGGTGATGCCCGCGGTCCGCCCGGCCTGGGACAGGTCCTGGCAGGGGAAACCGGCGGCGACCAGTTCGGTGCCCGCGGGCAGGGAACGCAGCCGGGTGATATCGCCGTGCAGTGGCGTCTCCGGGAAGTGGGCCGCGAGGACGCCCTGCGCACCGGGGTCGATCTCGCACAGCAGCTCGGTCGACCAGCCGTTCCTGCCGAGGCCGAGTTCGAGCCCGCCGATCCCGGCGAACAGCCCGACCATCCGCGTCAACGACCCTCCTGTACTGGTTGGAGCGCCCAGCTACTCGCGCCTGCCGCGCATTGTATCGAGGAAAATCAGTGGCTCCCGGTGGTGGTCCGGTGGGACTCTTGATGGGCCGACTTGTCGGACCCCGGTGCGAACATCACCTGGCGTCCGTTCCGGAAACCAACCATCCACCGGACACCAAGGGGGAGTCTTGTCTGTCACTTTGGAGCTGGCGGCCACCGAATCGGAGGCCGAAAGATCGGGGCGGCCTTCGTCGCGGCAGAGCGGGAGATTGCGGTCGCTACGGCGGTTTCTGCCCTACCTCTGGCCTTACCGCGTGCCGCTGATCGCGGCCAATGTGCTCGCCGTCGTCATGGCCGGCACCGCCATCGCGATCCCGCTGGTCATCGCCAGGGTGATCGACGGGCCGATCGCGCGCCGCGACTTCGTCGGTCTGCTGGCGCCGGTGGCACTGATCTTCTTTCTCGGCGCGCTGGAATCGTTCGGCATGTGGGGTCGGCGCTGGCTGGTGTCCAAGCCGGCGAAACGTGTCGTATACCGGAGGCGGGCAAACCACTGGGCCCACGACCCGGCGCGAGCCATCGG
>NZ_JBHXMY010000043.1:0-20389 GCF_042720195.1 Nocardia sp. NPDC058497
CGACATAGGAGCAAGCAACGGTGCCTGACCGGCGGGACACAAGGGGCCGCGACCTCGAGCGCGCCAGCGCTCCAACAAACACAGCGAACTCGAGCGCGCCAGCGCTCCAAAAACTCAGGCGCAGGCGACCGACTGCTGACCCAGGTTGGTCAGCATGCCGCAGGCCCACGACTTCTGGACCTTCCACTTGCCGTCCTCGGCCACGAACGGCACATCCACCACATTGGTCTGACCGTTGAGCGTGAAGTTGGCCTTGGCATTGACACTTTCACCGAACGAGGTCACCTCGGTGACCTGCACCTGGACATTGGCGTCCTTGGCAGCCTGCGCCAACCGGTTCGGCAGCTCGGGATCGGCAGCGCCACCCTGTACGAAGTCCAGCTTCTGCTCGTTCGGGATCGAGGGATCCAGCGCGGTGTTCAGCTGCGCGTTGAGCTCCTCGACGGTCGGCACCGCGGGCAGGCTCGCGGCGGCCGAGGTCGAAACCTTGGCGCTGGTGGTGGTTTTCGCGGCGGGCTTGTCACCCTTGTCGTCGCTGCATGCGCTCAGCCCGAGGGCCGCAACCACAGCCAGGCCCGCAATCGCGATACGTCCGGTCCTACCAAACTTCATCCACTCGTCCTTACGTCGGGTCGTCTCCGCCCTGCCGGGCGACGGCACGAACCAGCGCCATACGACGCAGGCCTCGATGCCACGGCCCCGGACGCTACCCAGCGATGGTGAGGAAACTCTGAGAAGGGGGTCGCGGTGGTCTGTGAGAGGGGTGGTCCGATCATGCGGGCGCGGCCGACAATGCGGCGGCGATCACGTGAGGGTCGACGCGGGTCGGCAGCTCGCATTCCTCGGGAATCGGCAACCGCGCCAGCAGATCCGCGGCGTCGGTGAGCGAGCAGTGGTCCCGACCGATGACCTCACGCAGCACGACCAGGCGAAACAGCGTGGGCCGAGGACGCCGGTCCATCTCCGCGGCCAGAGCGGTCAGCCCGCGGTCGGTGTACACGCCGCGCAGGCGGTCGGCCCAGGTGGCGACATCGACCGCGTACCGGTCGTAGGCGGCGGCCAGATCGCCCCGGCCGGTTCGGGTGAGTGCGGTGAGCAGACGCCAGACAAAGGTGTCGTGATCGTCGGCCACCCCGGGATGATCCTTGGCGAATTCTGTCCAGTCGGCCTTCGCGGCCCAATGCGCCACGTCGAGGAAGTCCACGACCGGCCTGCGTTCGTGCGCGTGCGGCGCGATCACGGCGCGGAACAGCTCGAATGGCAGTTCGGCGCGTTCGGCCAGCAGCACCGCGTCGAAAAGGTCTTTGCCCTCGGGGTAGGTGTCGCTCGCCAGCCAGAGCAGTTTCCAGGCCAGCGACAGTCGCGGGCTCGCCGTGTACAGCAGCGCGCCAGGGCCTTCGGTGCCGATCCGGGCGACTTCGGTGCGCACCGGCGGCTCGGGCAGATCTTCACCGAACACGAAGTCCAGCTGGACGGTGCCGCCTGGGATCGCGGCCTCGGTGGTGTGCCATGGCAGGACGAGCCGGCGGCCGGGTACGCGGCAATAGGTCCAGATCTCGTCGGCGACCGCCCCGTCGGCCTCGATCCGGACGATCCCACCGGACCGCGCCGAGGTCAGCTGCGCCGCCGCGGCGAGTTCGTCGAACATAGCCGCGGTCCGCTCGTCGTGCAGCGTCCAATCCGGTGTCAGCACAACGAAATCCAGGTCGCCCGGTTCCCGCGCTTCGGCGCCGTACCAGGCGCGCAGGAGCACGCTGCCGCGCACCATCAACTGCTGGGCCCATGCGGTGCCCGCGACCGCGGCCAGCACGTGGTCGAGCGCGGCGCGACGCGCGGCGCGCCAGCTCTCGGCGACCGCCGGATCGTCGAAATACGGCTCGCTCAACCGCATCCCGTACTGGCGATCCTGCACCGAGGGGTCGAAGACCGGCCGCTGCCGGACTCCGTCGCCGACCACCGGAACCAGCGTCGGCGGGAATCCTTCGGCCGTCGGCGGCGCATGACCGGGTACCCACTGCTGCTCACCCAGCCACGGTCCGAGCCGGAAGTGCTCCCACGGGATCGGCTCCGCCGGTGGCAGGTCCCCGTCCAGCCAGCCGTCGTCCACCGATTCGTCGCTGTCGTAGACGACGTATTCGTGCTCCCGCGACAGCACCTCGTAGCCGTGCTCCCGCAGAGCCAGCTCCAGCAGCTGCAATCGGGTGCCCGAGGTGTGCCTGCCGACCGCGCGGCACCGCTGCGTCACGAACCGTTCGACGCGGCCGTCGGATCGGGTTCGCCTGGCATTGGCCGAGACGTGCGCGTTGTGTCCCGCGCAGGCCGCCACGACCGCCGCTACGGCGGTATCCGGGGGTAGCAGAAGTTTGAGGTGATGCTCGAAATACCGATGCGGTCCCCTGGCCCTGCCTTCCTTGTCGGTCACCGGCACACCCCGCCCCCACGGGTGGACCTCGATCTTGGTCCGGATCACCGGAAGTCCGGCGGCTGCTAGTTCCCGTGCCGCCGCCGCGGCCGCCTCGGCCACCGGTGCGAGGTCACCGGTCCGGCGCAGCGTGAGCATCGGCTGATCGGCGATACGGCCGCGGGCGAGGACGATGTGGGTGAACTTCATCTCCCGGCGCACCGCGAAAGCCTCGGCGGCCGCCAGGGTTTCCGCGTCGTCGGCGCGGACGGTCAGATGCACTTCGAAGGTGCCGTGGAAGTCGACGTCTGTGCTCACCCGCCCATCGTCACACGGCCTGGCGAATCAGCGCAGGGCGGCGATCGCGGCGACGAGGCGGGAGTGGGTTTCCGGATCGGCGGCGGCGATCAGCCCGTGTGGTTCGGTGTGCAGGGGTTGTCCGGCCAGGTTGGTGACCACGCAGCCCGCGGCCTGGCAGACGGCGATGGCGCTGGCGAAATGCACGCTGTCGCGCAGATCTCCACCGGTGATGTAAGCGGCGCGGCGCCCGGCCGCGACCCAGGCCAGGGCCAGCGAGGTGGACAGGACGCGGGGGTGGAATTCCCGGGCGAATCCGGGGGCGTCGAACAGGCTCGCGGGGCTCGACCAGGGAAAGGGGTGGTCGAGATCGACGTCGACGAGGTGGCTCTCGGCCTGGGGTAGCAGCGGTTGATCGTGTCCGTCGGCACGTAGGTGGGCGCCCTGACCGGCTGTCCAGAACACCTCGTCGGCGAAGGGAGCTCCGACCGCGGCGGCGGTGACGGTGGAGCCGGTCCGCAGGGCCACGTTCACCGCGACGGACGGCGTGCCGACAGCGAAATTGCGAGTGCCGCAGAGGGGATCGATCATCCAGGTGCGGTCGCGGCGTACCGCCCCGCTGACTCCCGATTCCTCGGCCAGGAAGCGGTCGCCGGGACAGGCGGCGGTCAGCACATCGAGGATGGCTTTCTCCGCGGCCAGATCGGCCTGGGTGGCGAAATCATCGCCAACTTTTTCGTACCGGGTGAGTGGTCCGTGAAACGCGGACCGGATTACGTCCGAAGCGACTTCTGTTGCGTGGATAGCGATTTCAACATCCGTGTGGTGCACCGTCTCCACGGTACGGACGCGCACAGTCGCCAGTGGGCGAACACGTACCGGTCACATCTCGATCGGACCCGACGGGTCAGCGAGCCAGGTAGACGGCCAGGCCGAGGCCCGCGACACCGACGCTCACCCGCAGCAGATTCGGCGGAATCACCTTGACCACCGGCGGCCCACACCATCCGCCCGCCAGCGCGCCCAGTGCCAGCGCCAGCGCCGCCCACCAGTGCACCGGACCGAACGCCGCGAAGCCGACCGCGGCGACCAGATTCGCGATGCCGAGCAGGAAACTCTTGAGAACCGATGCGCTCCACAGCGATTCGGAGGTACACAGCAGCATCATCGACAGGTAGATCACGCCGGCACCGGCGCCGAAGTACCCGCCGTAGACGGAGATGAGCACGATCCCGGCGGGCACGATCCACGGTGCGTTCAGCTCGCCCACATGCCGGCGCACCAGCGGCTGCACCAGCAGCGCGATCGAGGCGGCGGCCACCAGGAACGGAACGACGAGCTCGAACGCACCGGCGGGCGCCACCAGCAGCGCGAGCGCACCGAGCAGCCCACCGATCGCCGAGAGCACCGCCCAGCGCACCAGCGTGGCGCCACGCCCGGTGAGTTCGCGCCCCGAGTTCGCGGTGGCGCCGACACCGACGGCCACCATCGCGACCGTATTGGTGACATTGGCCGCGACCGGCGGCAATCCGACAGCCAACAGCGC
Organism: Nocardia sp. NPDC058497; assembly: GCF_042720195.1. Classification (NCBI taxonomy): domain Bacteria; kingdom Bacillati; phylum Actinomycetota; class Actinomycetes; order Mycobacteriales; family Nocardiaceae; genus Nocardia; species Nocardia sp. NPDC058497. The sequence continues at coordinate 4,245 of NZ_JBHXMY010000043.1, forward strand.
CGGATAGGAGACGATCGAGGCCATCCCGGTGACGAACCCCACCAGGCCGGTGAAGAATCCCGCGACAACCAGCAAGAAGAAGTCGAGCGCGGTCACAGACCGACTGTACGGTACGCCCACCTGGGAACAGTCCCAGGGCCGCGCCGCCGCGGAGACCGCTGGGCAGCAACGAAAGACGGGGGGCCCCCCGCGAAGGTGGGGGGGGCCCCCCCCCCCGCGAGGGAGAGGGTCCCCCCCCCCCCCGCCGCGCGGGGGGGCGCGGGGGGGGGGCCCGCACAGAATAAGACCCAAAGCGCCGCCCCCCCGCGGCGCCCCCGCGGGCCCACACACTCACGCGGCGCCCCCCGACACGGGGGGGGCCCCCCCGCCGATCAGGAGGCTATCAGGTCACCAGCCGCGCTCGGCGAGGCGGTGCGGCTGCGGGATCTCCTCGACATTGATGCCGACCATGGCCTCACCCAGGCCGCGCGAGACCTTGGCCAGCACGTCCGGGTCGTCGTAGAAGGTGGTGGCCTTCACGATGGCGGCGGCGCGCTGCTCGGGGTTGCCGGACTTGAAGATGCCGGAGCCGACGAACACGCCCTCGGCGCCGAGCTGCATCATCATCGCGGCGTCGGCCGGGGTGGCGATGCCACCGGCGGTGAACATGACGACGGGCAGCTTGCCGGTCTGGGCGACCTCACGGACCAGCTCGTACGGCGCCTGCAGTTCCTTGGCGGCCACGAACAGCTCGTCCTCGGACAGCGAGGTCAGGCGGCGGATCTCGGCGCGGATGGTGCGCATGTGGGTGGTCGCGTTGGACACGTCGCCGGTGCCCGCCTCGCCCTTGGAGCGGATCATCGCAGCGCCCTCGGTGATGCGGCGCAGGGCCTCACCCAGGTTGGTGGCGCCACAGACGAAGGGGACGGTGAAGTTCCACTTGTCGATGTGGTTGGCGTAGTCGGCGGGGGTGAGGACCTCGGACTCGTCGATGTAGTCGACGCCGAGGCTCTGCAGGATCTGCGCCTCCACGAAGTGGCCGATGCGGGCCTTGGCCATCACGGGGATGGACACGGCGGAGATGATGCCGTCGATCATGTCCGGGTCGCTCATCCGGGAGACGCCGCCCTGGGCGCGGATGTCGGCCGGAACCCGCTCGAGCGCCATGACGGCCACCGCGCCGGCGTCCTCGGCGATCTTGGCCTGCTCCGGGGTGACCACGTCCATGATCACGCCGCCCTTGAGCATCTCGGCCATGCCGCGCTTCACGCGGGCGGTGCCGACAGTGTTGGTGGTCTCAGGCGTAGTCACGGCTGTCTCCTGTGTCATGTGCGCCAATCAGGTCGCTCGTTATGGACACCGTCGATTCTAGAGCCGCCCGAAATCGATCTTCATAGCCAGTTGGGGTCCACTGGCCTTGCCACGACCAGCGACGATGCGCGTCCCGGCCACCGCTGGCCTGCTCGAGTGGCCCGCGTCTCAGCCCCGACGGGGTCGACCGCAGGTCAGCGGATCGAGCGCACCACGTGTTCGGTATCGTCCGCCGCCACGATCACGGCCTCGGCGAGCAGTTCGTCGAGGTGATACGGGTACACCGCTTCGCCCTTGTCGTCGAGGGCGCGGATATCGGCGGGAGTGCACCAGCGGTGGTCGGTGATGGTGCGACGCTCCAGCGCGTTCAGCGCGGCCGGGCGCCATTCGAAGCGCGGGGCGCGCAGGGTGAAGAACAGTTCCTCGGAGCGGATGAGTTCACCGTTGAACGGGAACACCGCGACCCGGCGCCACAGCGGACCGCGCAGCGCCGCCGGATCGACCCGCTGACCGGTCTCCTCGTGGATCTCGCGCACCGCCGCGTCGCGCAGGCTCTCCCCCGGCTCGACCCCGCCGCCGACGGTGAACCAGAACGCCTCCTCGGGCAGCATCGGATCGTGGCCGCGCAGCAGCAGCACCCGGTCCTGCTCGTCGAGCAGCACCACGCGCGCCGAGGTGCGGGTGGTATCCACCTCGAGGCCGGTGGCCGCGGCGGGCGTGGCCCGTTCGGTGATTTCGAAGTAGTGCGGCAGCGGTGCGGTACCGCCGAGGTGCAGCACCCGCACGGGCCGCCGGGTCCGCAGCGCGAGGGTGTCGCGCACGGCGTCGTTGTGGAAGCGGCGTGCGATCAGCACCCTGGCCTCGGCGTCGGCGAGCTCGGCCACGAGCTGGGGTCGCAGCTGGTCGATATCGACCAGCGACAGCGCCGCCGAGAGCTGGTTCTCGATCGTCTCGCGGTCACCCCGATCGGCGCGTTCGGCACGGTCGGCCAGTGCCGCGAGCTGGACGGCCCGGTCGGCGCGGCGCGGATCGGTGCTCACCGGACCGGCGATGGCCATCGCCACCGCGCGCGCCACCACGGCACGCCGGGCCAGCGCGGCGTCGAGGGCCTGCCAGGACTGGTCGGAGCGCACGTGCAGCCGGTCGAGCCGGTTGGCCGTCGAATAGGCCCAGACGCCGAGGGCGAGCACGAGCAGCGCGATCAGCCCGAGAACGAGGACCGTTGTCGCGGAGAAAGTGATCATCCGGCGGCCCTGACCCTGTTGTCGCCGACGGTGACGGTCTCGTACACCCGCAGGATCTGCTCGGCCACCACCGGCCAGTCGTAGCCGGCGACCACCTGGGTGCCGGTGCGCACCAGCCGCTCGCGGGCCGTGTCGTCGGTGAGGACGGTGTCGATCGCGGTGGCCAGGGCGGCGGAGTCACCGACCGGGGTGAGCATGCCCGCGGTCCCGTCGCGCAGCACGCGCCGGAACGCGTCGAGCTCGCTGGCCACCACCGGCGTGCCCGCGGCCATCGCCTCGATCAGGATGATGCCGAAACTCTCGCCGCCCAGATTCGGCGCGACGTACACATCGGCGCTGCGCATCGCGGCGGCCTTCTCCGCGTCGGAGACCTGGCCGAGGAAGCGCAGATGCCCGGCGTGCTCGCCCGCCTCGCGGCGCAGCCGGTCCTCGTCACCGCGGCCGACGATGAGGATCTGCACGCCGGGATGGCGTTCGGTGAGCGTGGGCAGCGCGCCGAGCAGCACGTCCATACCCTTGCGCGGTTCGTCGTAGCGGCCGAGGAACAGCACCGTCTTGCCCCCGCGCGGGTACCCGTCGAGCAGCGGACCGCGGGCGAACGCGGAGACGTCGACGCCGTTGGGGATCTCCACCGCGTCCGAACCGAGCGCCTCGACCTGCCAGCGCCTGGCCAGCTCCGACACGGCGATCCGGCCGTTGATCTTCTCGTGGTACGGCCGCAGCACACCCTGAAAGGTGCTCAGCACCAACGACTTCGTGGTCGAGGTGTGGAAGGTCGCGACGATCGGGCCCTCGGCGATCTTGAGCGCCAGCATGGACAGGCTCGGGGCGTTGGGTTCGTGGATGTGCAGCACGTCGAAGTCGTTGCTGTCGATCCAGCGCCGGATCCTGGTGTAGGCCATCGGGCCGAACGACAGCCGCGCCACCGATCCGTTGTACGGAATCGCCACCGCGCGCCCGGCCGACACCACGAAATCGGGCAGCGGGGTGTCGTCGGAGGCGGGCGCGAGCACGCTCACCTTGTGGCCACGTTCGAGGAAGACCCTGGCCAGTTCGACCACATGGGCCTGCACACCGCCGGGAACGTCGAACGAGTACGGGCACACCATGCCGATCTTCACCGCGCGCCACCTCCCTGGTTCGCCGTGATCCGCGCCAGCCGTTCCGGCGAGAGGTCGGCCGCCCACTGCGGCTGCAGCATGTGCCAGTCGGCCGGGTGCGCGGCGATATTGGTGGCGAACACGTCGGCCAGTGCCTGCGTCGCGGCGGCAACGCCACCGGAGACATCTACCGGCGAACAGGTTTTCAGACCCCAGCCCTCGGTGCCGTCGGCCTCGGTGGTGAACCAGGCGTGCACCGGGATCAGGGCGGCGCCGGTCTCGATGGCCAGCTTGGCCGCGCCCGCGGGCATCCAGGTGCGCTCGCCGAAGAAGTCGACGGGCACGCCCTTGCCGGTGAGGTCGCGCTCGCCCATCAGGCACACGATCCGGTTCTGCCGCAACCGGTCCGCGAGCTGCTTGAACGGCGGCTGCTCACCGCCGGTCAACGGGAACACCTCGAAGCCGAGGCTTTCCCGGTAGGCGACGAACCGCTCGAACAGCGACTCCGGTTTCAGCCGTTCGACCACCGTGGTGAAGGTGCCGTAGTGCTGCACCAGCCACACACCGGCCATGTCCCAGTTCCCTGAGTGCGGCAGCACGAAGACGACGCCGCGGCCCCGCTTCAGGGCCGCGTCGAGGTGTTCGAGTCCGTCGACGTAATAGTCGACGGTGCTGTGGTCCATGCTCGGCAGCCGGAACGCCTCACGCCAATACCTGGCGTAGGAGCGCATGCTCGCGCGCATCAGATCCGCGGGCACCTGCTCCGGGGTCACCCCGAGCACCCGGGCGAGGTTGCGCCGCAACTGCTCCGGCCCGCCATTCTTCACGGCACGGTCGGCGCCCAGATCGAATACCTTGCGCACCAGGCCTTCCGGCGCCGAACGCACGATCCGCCAGCCCGCGGCGTACCCCCAGTCGCTCAACCGTTCGGTGAGGCTCACGACGCCGCACCTCCGGCCGCGTCCGGCTGCTGCGGGGCCGCCGGGATCACGGTCCGCGCGCCCGGCGAATTGCGGACCGCGAGCACCCGCTGGAACACGGTGACGATGCTCAGCACCGCCAGCGCCCACATCGCCACGTACACGGCCCAGGTGAGCCACTCGATGTCCCAGTGCCCGCCGATGCCGGTGAGCCCGGCGCCGACCAGCACGATGACGAGCCGGTCCGGGCGTTCGATCAGCCCGCCGTCGGCGGACAGGCCGCTGGCCTCGGCGCGCGCCTTCGCGTACGAGATCACCTGCGAGGTGACCAGCACGACCAGCGTCGCCGCGAACAGCTGCTTGCTGTGCTCGTGGTAGACCGCCCACCAGGCCAGGCCGCCGAAGATCGCGCCGTCGGCCACCCGGTCACAGGTGGCGTCGAGGACCGCGCCGTACTTCGTGCCGCCGCCGCGGGCCCGCGCCATCGCGCCGTCGAGCATGTCGAACATGACGAACAGCCAGATGACCATCGTTCCCCAGAACAGGTGCCCGGAGGGAAACAGCGTCACCGCGGCCGCGATCGTCGCGGTGGTGCCGATCAGTGTCATCGCGTCCGGGGTGAGCCCGGTACCGACGAGCGCTTTGCCCAGCGGCGCAGTCGCTTTCGCAAACGTCTGGCGGCCGAAGAAGCTGAGCACGGTTGTTATTCCTCCTGCGACCCGCGGGACACCCGCACCCGATCGGCTGCGGTGTGCGCCTCCCATGCCTCCGCCAGCAGCTGCCGCGTCTCGCGCAACAGCTGCGGCATCACCTTCACCCCGCCGACCACGGTGATGAAATTCGCGTCCCCGCCCCAGCGCGGGACGATGTGCTGGTGCAGGTGGTCGGCGAGCGAACCACCGGCCACCCCACCGAGATTGAGACCGACGTTGAATCCGGCGGGCCGCGAGACCCGCTTCATCACCTGGATGGCTTGCTGCGTGAAGGCCATCAGCTCCGCGCTCTCGGCAGGCGTCAGGTCCTCCAGGTCGGCGACCCGGCGGTACGGCACCACCATCATGTGCCCCGGGTTGTACGGGTACAAGTTGAGCACCGCGTAGACGTGTTCACCGCGCGCGACGATCAACCCGTCCTCGTCGGACATCTTCGGGATGTCGGTGAACGGGTGCCCGGTGGCGTCCTTGGGCTTGATCTCGCCGGTGATGTAGGACATCCGGTACGGCGTCCACAGCCGCTGCAGCCGATCCGGCTGCCCCGCCCCGGCGTCGACGATCGAACCGGCCTCCGAGGCGATGCTCTCGCTCATGAGGACGCCTTCGCGCCGACGACCTCGAACCCCTCGGCGGTGGGCGAGGCGTTCTCGCGGTTGCCGACCCAGCTCAGGATCGTGGCGACCGCGTCGTCGACCGGCACGCCGTTGACCTGGCTGCCGTCGCGGAACCGGAAGCTCACCGCGCCCGCCTCCACATCGCGCGCGCCGGCCAGCAGCATGAACGGCACCTTCTGCGCGGTCTGGTTGAAGATCTTCTTCTGCATCCGGTCGTCGCTGCGGTCGACCTGGGCGCGCACGCCCGCGTCCTGCAGCCGCTCGATCACCGAATCCAGGTGCGGGGCAAAGTTTTCCGCGACCGGGATACCGACGACCTGCACCGGCGCGAGCCAGGCCGGGAACGCACCGGCGTAGTGCTCGGTGAGCACGCCGAAGAACCGCTCGATCGAGCCGAACAGGGCGCGGTGGATCATCACCGGACGCTGCTTGGTGCCGTCGGAAGAGGTGTATTCCAGGTTGAACCGCTCGGGCAGGTTGAAGTCGAGCTGGACGGTCGACATCTGCCAGGTGCGGCCGAGTGCGTCCTTGACCTGCACGGAGATCTTCGGGCCGTAGAACGCGGCGCCACCCGGGTCGGGCACGAGATCCAGCCCGGAGGCCTCGGCGACCTTGGCCAGGGTCTCGGTCGCCTCTTCCCACAGCTCGTCGGAGCCGACGAACTTCTTCGGGTCCTTGGTGGACAGCTCGAGGTAGAAGTCGTCGAGACCGTAATCCTTCAGCAGTCCGAGGACGAACTGCAGCGTGCTGGTGAGCTCCGCGTGCATCTGCTCCTTGGTGCAGTAGATGTGCGCGTCGTCCTGGGTCATGCCACGCACGCGGGTCAGGCCGTGGACCACGCCCGACTTCTCGTAGCGGTACACCGATCCGAACTCGAACAGCCGCAGCGGCAGCTCACGGTAGGAGCGGCCACGTGCCCGGAAGATCAGGTTGTGCATCGGGCAGTTCATCGGCTTGACGTAGTAGTCCTGGCCGGGCTTGCGTACGGTGCCGTCCTCGTTGAGTTCGGCGTCCAGGTGCATGGCCGGGAACATGCCGTCCTTGTACCAGTCGAGGTGACCGGAGACCTCGAACAGATGCCCCTTGGTGATGTGCGGGGTGTTGACGAACTCGTAGCCCGCGTCGACGTGGCGCTGCCGCGAGTACTCCTCCATCTCCTTGCGGATGATGCCGCCCTTGGGGTGGAACACCGGCAGGCCCGAGCCGAGCTCGTCGGGGAAGCTGAACAGGTCCAGCTCGAGCCCCAGCTTGCGGTGGTCGCGGCGCTCGGCCTCGGCCAGCAGGTGCAGGTACTCGTCCATCGCCTCGGACGACTCCCAGGCGGTGCCGTAGATGCGCTGCAGGTCCTCGCGGTCCTGGTCACCGCGCCAGTAGGCGGCCGAGCTGCGGGTCAGCTTGAAGGCGGGAATGAACTTGGTGGTGGGGATGTGCGGGCCGCGGCACAGGTCGCCCCAGATCTTCTCGCCGGTGCGCGGGTCCAGGTTGTCGTAGATGGTCAGCTCGTTGCCGCCGACCTCCATGATCTCCGGGTCGTCGATGCCGGACTTGTCGCTGATCAGCTCGAGCTTGAACGGCTCCTTGGCCAGTTCCACCCGAGCCTCGTCGATCTCCACGACGCGACGCGAAAAGCGCTGCGCGCCTTTGATGATCTTCTTCATCCGGGATTCCAGCTTGGCCAGATCCTCGGGGGTGAAGGGACGGTCGACGCGGAAGTCGTAGTAGAAGCCGTCCTTGATCGGCGGGCCGATGCCCAGCTTGGCGTCGGGGAACTCCTGCTGCACGGCCTGGGCCAGCACGTGCGCGGCCGAGTGCCGGATCACGCTGCGGCCGTCCTCGGTGTCGGCGGCGACGGGCTCGACCTCGACGTCTTCGGCGGGGATCCAGGACAGGTCCTTGAGCGCGCCCTCGGCGTCGCGGACCACCACGATCGTGTCCGGTCCCTTGGTCGGCAGGCCCGCTTCCCGCACCGCCGCGCCCGCGGTAGTCCCGGCCGGCACCCGGACGAGGGCGACAGGACTGAGGGGTGCAGAGGTGGTCACGGGGATGCTCTCCTTGACGTTTGGTCCGGCGAGGCTGTCCCCGCCCGGTTGCAGGCACGATCCTACTGGCGGCCCGCCACTCCGAGAATATTGGCCAGGCTCTGGACGGGTGTCGCCTTTCGCGGGCGGCAGGCGGTCACGTTGGCGATCTGTTCGCCCGTACCCGGTGAGTTACCCATGTGCTCGCGAGATCGGCGGTTACGTGGGATCAAGCTTGGGCCAGCAGGGCCATGCGCTCGGCAGTGGGGCGTTTCGGGCAGCTTGTGCACATGGCACAGCTCGGCACCTCGTAGACCAGGCAGCAGGAGAGGCGTTTGACGAAGGTGCGGTCGCCGACGGTGACGAACCGGGGGGCGAGCAGGCGGGCGCCGATTTCGTCTGCCAGCTTGGTGCCGGCCGCCTGGTCGCCCGCGTCGAGCGCGCGGTTGCCGATCGCGTCGGTGACGACGGCCCAGAGTGCGGGCACGCCCGCTCCGGAAACGGCGGCGACCTGCAGGATCACTGCCGTCAATGTCTCGCGCAGGGCGGTGCCGACAGTCTCGGCGGCGTCGTCCGGGACGACGGTCGAGTGGAAACGCACGTGCTCGACTCCCCCGTCGGGCCTGACCTCGCAGTCGAGCTCGTCGAGCGCGGCGATCGGGGCGGGCGTTCCGGCCGCGTAGGCGCTGGTGATCTGGTCGACCAGGGCGGAGGCGACCATGCACCACCACAGGGTGCCGCCGACGCGCGGCGTCTCGGTACCCCAGGAGCGGCTCATCTCGCCGATCCGGGCCGAGACCCACGCGGGATCGGTGAGCCGGTGTCCGGGGACGATGCTCACGACATCAGGGGACTGCGCAACCACGGCCAATCGACTCCGATCCACCCTGCCACCAACGAGAAGGTTCCGAGCAGCCACAGCGTCACCACGACGAGGGCGAAGGTGGCCACCGCGCCGAGGATCTTGATCGTCCACCCGCGCGAGGTGTACCAGTCCATGACGATCCGGTACTTGCCGCGCACCCACGTCAGCGTGTGATGGGCCCAGACGAACTCGGTGGCCAGGATGCCGAACCCCGCGAACACCAGCGCCCAGCCGGGCCCCGGGTACGGGATCGTGATGATCCCGACGAGCAGCACCAGCCCACCGAACACGCCGACGGCGATGCGGTAGCCGAGGTTCAGGGTAGGGCGGTGCTCGATGCTCGCCCGGAAGGCGCGCCAGCGCTCTGCGAAGACCGGCTTGCCCGCCGATGCCCCGGCGGTGGAATCCGCCGGGGCATCGTGGGTGTCGGCGGTCGGCTTACTCATCATCGTTCCAGCCTACGAGCTGCCGACGCCCCGCTCACACCGTCACGGGGACCTCGTCCCGGTCGGTGATGGTGCGCACACCGTCGACGGTCACCTCGATCACCCGCGCGCCCGCGATGTCGAAGAACAGCCCCGACACCTCGACCCCGCGCTCGGCCACCGCGCGGCGCACGGCCGGATGGCGATGCAGCGTCTCGAGCTGCACTGCGACATTGACCATGCTCAGCTGGTCGGTCTCGTCGAACCCGGCCGCCCGCGCCGCCCGCGCGACCGGATGGTCGGCCCGGAACCGGTGCAGGCTCGGCTCGGCGTGGCGCAGCCAGGAGCTCAGCCCGCCGTCGGCGTCGGCCCCGGAGTGCACCGCCTTCATCGCGCCGCAGGCGGAGTGCCCGCAGACCACGACCGAGCGCACCGCCAGTTCCTCGAGCGCGAACACCAGCGCCGCCTCGACGGAGTCGTCGCCGCTGGTCGGCACCAGATTGCCCACATTGCGGACGGTGAACAGGTCACCGGGGCCGCTCGAGGTGATCACGTTGGGCACGATCCGCGAGTCCGAGCAGGTGAGGAAGAAGGAATCCGGGTCCTGCCGGTCGCGCAGCTCGTCCAGGTGCGGGCGCACCACATGAGCGTGGCTGCGGTGGAAGGCCGCGACGCCCGCGTTGAGCGCGTCGCTGCCGGACTTCTGGTGCCGCCACGGGCCGAGCAGCTCGTCCCAGGTCGCGCGCCCGAAACCGCGCGCGGGCGGGGCGCCGGTGGTGTCGGCAATCTTGGCGCTGCCGATCTCCACGAAATCGACGCGGCCGCCGCCGCTTTCCTGCTGATGCTGCCAGGATTCGATGGCCTCGAAGGCGGCGTGGTCGAGGAAGTCGACCGTCATCTCCACGGTGACATCGGCGCCGGCGGGCACCTTCGCGAGCTCGGCCGACAGTTTCGGCAGGGCGAGGAAGGTGCACGAGCCGTCGATACTGACCAGCCAGCGCGCACCGTCGGGCAGCGGCACCGCCGACACCTGGACGCGCACGACGCGCCACAGCAGCAGGCCGAAAGCCAGCCCGAGCCCGATGATCACGCCTTCGAGCAGGTTCAGGAACACCACGCCGAGCACGGTGACCAGGTACACCAGCAGGTCGCCGGTGCGCCGGGCCAGCCGGATGTGGGCCAGCTTCACCAGCTGGACGCCGATGACGATGAGCAGCCCGGCCAGCGCCGCCTTCGGGATCTGCTCGACCAGGCCGACCAGTGCCACCGAGAACAGCAGGATCCAGCAGCCGTGCATGACCGCCGAGGCCCTGCTGCGCGCACCCGCGGCCACATTCGTCGAGCTGCGCACGATCACGCCGGTGATCGGCAGGCCGCCGACCAGGCCGGACAGCACGTTCGCGGAGCCCTGCCCGATCAGTTCACGGTCGAACCCGGTCCGCGGGCCGGTGTGCATCTTGTCCACGGCGACGGCCGACAGCAAGCTTTCCACGCTGGCGATGAGCGCGATGGTGAGCACCATCATCGCGATCGCCGGCCAGTTCCCCGACGGCAGTTCGGGCAGTTGCAGCGCGTCGAAGAGCGAGCCGCTGAGCACGATGCGCTCGACCTCGGCCGGCAGGACTAGCGAGAGCACGGTGGCCGCGACGACGGCGACCAGCGGGCCGGGCACCGCGCGCAGCTTCGGCGGCATGTGCTTCCAGCCGAGCATCACCGCGATCACGAGTGCGCCGACGAGCACGTCGCCACCGTGCAGCGACATCAGCTGTCCGGGCAGCTCGATCAGGTTGCGCCAGGCGGTGCTGTGCGAGGAGCCGCCGAGCAGCACGTGGATCTGCTGCAGCGCGATGGTGATGCCGATACCGGCGAGCATCGCGTGCACCACCACGGGGGCGACCGCCAGCGCGGCGCGCGCGATCTTGCTCAGCCCGAACAGGATCTGCAACAGCCCGGCGCCGACGACGATGAAGCAGGTGACGCGCCAGCCGAATTGGGCGATGGATTCGGCGACGACGACGGTCAGGCCCGCGGCGGGGCCGCTGACCTGCAACACCGATCCACCGAACAGGCCGGCGACGATACCGCCGATCACGGCGGCGACGAGGCCCGCCGCGACCGGAGCGCCGGAGGCGACCGCGATGCCGAGCGAGAGCGGCAAGGCGACGAGGAACACCACGATCGAGGCGGGCAGATCGTGGCGCAAGACGGTGTCGCGCCAGTAGGAAGGCGCGGGTTCGGGCGTCGGTGACGCCGGTGCGGCGGGTGGAGCTAGGTCGTTCGCAACAGACATGGTTCTCCTTCGTCGACTCGGCGCGGCCGTAGTCGATGGGTGATCAACGTGTCGTGGACGGTCCGCGGACCGTCGAGTAGCTGCCAGCGATGAAGCACGGAAGATCCCGGTGCGACAGCGAACCGGGTCAAGGTGTCACCACAGTATTGGTAAAGACTTGGCAAAACCAGTGTGCCGCATGAAGAGTGGACGTCGCCATAAGCGCAGGCCCGCTGTGGTGTGAGCCACATCAGATCCGCCTCACACCGGCTCGGCCGCGACATCACTTCGGGTGTCGTCGAATTCGGCGATACCGTCGACGGTGACCTCGATCACCCGCGCGGTCGCCAGGTCGAAGAACAGCCCCGACACCGCGACGCCGCGCTCCACGATGCCGCTGCGCACCGCCGGGTAGTCGATCAGCGTCTGTACCTGCCTGGCCACATTCACCATGCCCAGCTGGTCGATCGGGCCGAAGCCGGCCAGCCGGGCCGCCTCGGCGACGGGATGACCGCTGTGGAACGCCGCCAGCGTCGGCTGGGCGTTGGCCAGCCAGTCGTCGAGTCCAGGACCGGCCTGCACCTGCGCGTACAGCGCTTCCATCGCGCCGCAGCCACTGTGTCCGCACACCACCACCGAGCGCACATCGAGCTTGTCGAGCGCGTAGATCAGCGCGGCCTCCACCGAGACGTCACTGCCGCCGACCGGCACCAGATTGCCGACATTGCGGACCGTGAACAGGTCGCCGGGGCCGCTGTTGGTGATGACATTGGGCACGACACGGGCGTCGGCGCAGGTGAGGAAGAAGGTGTCGGCGTCGGGGCGGTGCCGCAGCCCGGCCAGGTGCGGCCGCATCAGATGCGCGTGCCCGCGGTGGTAGGCCGCGATCCCCGCCGCGATCGGGTCGACCCCGCCGCTGCGCCGCCACGGCCGGATGGCCTCGTCGACCGCTTTGCGCGCGTGCCCGTGTTCGGGCGGTCCGTCGTGGGCGCGGGCCATCCGGGCGGTGCCGAGTTCCACGAAGTCGACTGTGCTGCCGCCGGATTCGCGCGCGTCGGCCCATTCGGAGAGCAGTTCGCACGCGGCGTGGTCGAGGAAGTCGACACTCAGTTCGACCGTCACGTCCACACCGGCGGGCACCTTCGCCAGTTCGGCCGTGAGCCGGGGCGCGGCCAGGAAGGTGCAGGTGCCCGCGATGCGCACCAGCCAGGTCCCGTCGGTGCGCGGCGTGGCGGCGATGGTGAATTTCACGACCCGCCACAGCAGCAGCGCGAACGAGGCGATCAGGCCGATCACCATGCCCTGCAACAGGTTCAGCGAGACCACCGCGACCACGGTGACGAGGTAGACGTAGATGTCACCGGTGCGGCGAGCCCGCCTGATGTGCGCCAGCTTCACCAGCTGCACCCCGATCAGCACCAGCAGCCCGGCCAGCGCCGCCGTCGGGATCTGCCGGACCAGGCCGACCAGCGCGATCGCGAACACCAGCACCCAGCAGCCGTGCATGACGGTGGCGGCCCTGCTGCGCGCCCCGGCGTTGGCGTTGGTGATGCTGCGCACGATGACCGCCGCGATCGGCAGGCCGCCGAGGGCGCCCGAGGCCATGTTGGCCGCACCCTGGCCGAGGAGTTCCCGGTCGAAGTCGGTGCGCTGATCGGGTCGCATCTTGTCGACCGCGACGGCCGAGAGCAGGGTCTCCACACTGGCGATGAGCGCGACGGTGAGCATGGTGAGCGCGATCGGCAGCCAGCCACCGTGCGGCAGCGCGGGCAGACCGATGCCGTCGAGGAGCGAGCCGTCCAGGCGCACCCGTTCCACCGTCAACGGCAGCACCAGCGAGACCACCGTCGCCACGACCACCGCGACCAGCGGGCCGGGCACCACCCGCACCCGGCGCGGCAGGTACTGCCATCCGACCAGCACGGCGATCACCAGCAGCCCGACGAACAGATCACCCTTCTGCACCGACATCACCTGCTGCGGGAGTGCGGCGATACTCGCCCACGGCGAGCTCACCGTGGCCCCGCCGAGGAGCACATGCACCTGTTGCAGCGCGATGATGACACCGATCCCTGCGAGCATGGCGTGCACCACAACCGGCGCGATCCCCAGCGCGGCGCGCGCGATCCGGCTGAGCCCGAACAAGATCTGCAGCACGCCCGCTCCGACGGTGATGAAACACATGGCGGCCCAGCCGAATTGCTGGACGGCGGCCGCGACGACGACGGCGAGACTGGCGGTCGGCCCGCTGACCTGCACCGCCGAACCGCCTAGCAACCCGGCGACCACACCGCCGACAGCCGCGGCGATGAGTCCGGCGACGACCGGCGCCCCGGAGGCGAGCGCCACACCCAGCGACAACGGCAACGCGACAAGAAAGACCACGACGGATGCCGGAAGATCATGCTGGAGAACAAGTTTCAGCGAACCACGCGACAGCGGGCGCGCCGCCGCCGCGGTGGGGCCAGGATCATTGTCGGTCATCATTCTCCTTCGCCGGGGCGGACAGGCGCCCGGTTCATCGGTCGAACATGCACTGGCAATTGATGCTGAGCTGCGAGCGAACGGCGGAAGTGCGGCACTGCTCGAAGAGAACCGACCCGAGACACAGGGTCGCGCCAATAGTAAAGAATTACCCAAGCTTAGGGAAAGCTCTCGAGGCAAAAGGGACGAATCGCGACTCAACTGTGACGTGCGCCACACGCAATACGTCACGCCCCAACGCGGCTGAGCCAGGCCGCCGACCGGCCGAAACGATCAGGAATCCGGTCCTCAGCCGATGTCGACCACCCGTGCCCAGGTGGGCGGGGTGTCCGGAACGTAGTCCGGGTTGTCTTCGCTCCACGAGTCCTGTCGGCGGAACAAGCCGACCACGGTGCGGCAGGTGGGACGTGTTCCCGGCCAGGGGGTTTGGCCGTCTGTCAGGGCGACGATCACGTCGGGGCGGGTGCGGAGGGCTTGGGTGAAACCGGTTCGGAGGTCGGTGCCGCCGCCGCCGATCAATGCCATGCCCTCGGCGCGGCACAGTGGAACGGCGATGCGGGCCGCGGTGTCGCACGAGAACACGGTGACGAGGTCGCGGCGGCCGCCGACGGCGTGGGTGATGGCGGCTACTTCGAGCAGCGCGCTGCCGAGTTCGGTATCGCTGACCGAGGCCGAGGTGTCGATGACGACGGCGACGCGGGGTGGCATGCGGCGCAGGCTCGGGAGCACCACACCGGGCAGCGCGGCCGAGCGGCGCGCCGGGCGGCCGTAGGTGTAGTCCGCGCCGACGCCGGGGGCCGACGCGGCGGAGCGCAGTGCCGCTCCCAGCAGATCCCGCCACGGCTGCGGCGGGTGCAACGCCTTCTCCGCCCACCGTTGCCACCCCTGGGGCGTGGTTCCTGGTCGGCCGACGATGCCCTGCGCCACCCGGAATCGAACCGCGGCGCGTTCCTGTTCGCTGAGTCCGTCCGCACCGCCGGGCCCCAGTTCCCATGCGCGGTCGAGGCCGTCCGCGCCGCTGCCGCAGTCGAGCCAGGCGAAGTCCTGGGTGAGGTGGCCCAGGCTGAACTGGCGCAGGTAGTCCTCCATGAGCTCGCCCGCGGACAGACCGAGGGTCGCCGGCGTGACCGCCCCTGTCGGCCAGACCAACCCGGCACCGAACACGTCGTCATTGATCTCGGCGTCCGCCGCGATGTTCATCCGCAGGCGCTCCGCGGGCCCGGTCAGGTCGTGCGCGCGGGCGTATCGATCGCTGCGCCCGTGATGGTCGCGCAGCAGATGCGAGACCTCGTGCACCAGCACCGAGGCGAGCTCCTCCTCCGGCGTGCAGTCCACGAACGCGGGCGACACGTAGCACCGCCAGTGCTTGTCCACCGCCATCGTCGGCACCCGTCGCGACTCGACGATGTGCAGTGCGTACAGGGCCGTCGCCAGGTACGGCCGGGCCGAGACCGCTTGCAGCCGAGCGGCATACAGCTTGTCGTAGTCCAGCCCGGCGATCTCCGCCGTCATCGGCGAGCCTCGGCGACGCGGGCCGCGGCGCGATCGGCGCGCTGGGACACCGACACCATGGCGGCGAGTTGTTCGATCGATGCCGGAACCTGCCAGTTGTCCCGCCGCAAGGTGGCGAGGGTGGTCGCGGGAACGACCACCAGATCCGGGGCTCCGGTTTCCACCGCTTTGACCAGGAGCTCCCACGCCGCGTCCCAGCGGGGCTTCTCCGGGCGCTTGCGGACGGCGGCCACGACGGCGTCGAGCGCGGCTTGGCGCAGATCTCCCCGCTCGGGCAGCTCAGCGGCGTCCGGATCGGCGAGCAGCACCTCCGGGTCGGGCAGATCCATCCGGTCGATGCTGGTCAGCAACTCGAAGCCGGGACCGTCGCCGACCGTGCCCCGGACCAGTACCGACAGCACATCGCGACTCGCGTCCGCCGCGGTCGCGAAGGCGATCAGCCGCAGGGTCATCTCCCAGCTGCGCGGCGACGGCCAGGCACCGCCCCTGCGGGTTTCGGTGGTGGGCATCTGATGCACGAGTTTCGGCCGGGCCGCGAGCAGCCCGCACACCGCGCGCCGGGCGAAAGCCACTGCCTCCGGCAGCTTTTCGGGTGCGAGCCGGGGCAGTGTCGCGGGCGGGGCGGGTGCGGCCCCCGCGCCGGCGCCGCCCCCGGGGTGGGGGGGGGGCGGGAGGGGGCCGCACACAATAG
>NZ_JBHXMY010000044.1:0-20208 GCF_042720195.1 Nocardia sp. NPDC058497
GTGGTTGGAGCCGTCCAGTGCCGCGGGTACGCCGTGTTCGGCGAAGGCGAGCCAGCGGCGCTGCATGCGGCCCGACACCGCGACCGAGGCCTTGCGGCCGCCGAGCCAGAACGTCGGATCGTGGTTCAGCGTGCCGAAATTGCCGAAGACATAGGGCAATTCGGTGGCGTGCCCGGCGCCGACGCGTGCCGCCTTCAACATCGGGGTGGCGTAGTCGAAGCGGTACATCCAGGTCGGCGAGTGCTGGGCGTGACCCTCGGCGACCCAGGCGGCGGGCATCCGGAAGGCCGCGTCGGTCGACATGGCCAGCGCCCCACGGGTTTTCGTGAGGTCGGGGTAGGCGGAGGTGATCTCGGCGATCCGCTCGGGCGACATCTCCGGATGCGAGGCGGCGACATCGTTGAGCATCGCGTTCACCGCGTCCGGAGTCACCGGCATGATCGGTGACCGCAGCACGCGAAACAGCGAGGCCTCGTCGCGGTTGGTGCCGATCAGCAGCGGCACCCGATGCGAAAGACCCTGCTGGAAGCGGTCGATCGGATAGCCGGGCAGCAGGTCACCGTCGACGACCGGCGCCGCCGCGAGCCTGCCCGGCTCCTTGATCGGCACCTCGTCCAGTAGCACCGCACCGACCTCGACGAGCTGTTCGATCGGCAGCTCGAGCAGCCGTTCGGCTTCGCCGGGACCGAGTTCGAGCAGTTCCAGGTAGCGCTGGGCGACGACGGCGGCGCGTTCCTGCCCGAAAACGGTGGTGGCGGGCGGACTCTGGGCGATCGCCTTGTGGAACAACCCGGCCGCGGCGGGCGAGGTGAGCAGGGCGGTGACGCAGCCCGCGCCCGAGGACTCACCGAACACCGTGACATTGCCCGGATCACCGCCGAACGCGGCGATATTGTCACGCACCCAGGCCAGCGCGGCCAGCTGATCGTGCAGGCCGAGGTTCGGAGTGAACGGCGCGCCGAACGAGGACAGGTCGAGGAAGCCGAGCACCCCGATCCGGTAGTTCACCGAGACCACGACCACGTCGCCCGCTTCGGCCAGTTTGCGCCCGTCGTAGATGGTCTGGGCGGCCGTGCCGAGGCAGTACGCGCCGCCGTGCACCCACACCATCACCGGCCGCGGTTCGTCGTCGCTCGGCTCCGGTCGCGGCGACCAGACATTGACCCACAGGCAGTCCTCGCCCATGGCCAGATCGGAGTCGACCGGCACCATCGGGCCCATGGCCTGCGGCGCGATGTCACCGAAGACGACGCACTCGCGCACGCCGTCCCAGCGCTCCGGGGGCTGAGGCAGGCTGAATCGGGAAGGTCCGGCAGGCGCTGCGGCGTAGGGGATGCTGCGCCACACGGCGACCGGCCCGTCCCACATCCCGCTGACGGTTCCGTACTCGGTGTGTGCCAGCGGTTCGGCCTCGTGCATCCGCACGTCGGGGTCGAGATCGGACTGAATGCTCATCGCACACCTCCTTGCCGGCGCGACCCCACGGGTGCCTGTGTATTTGCTCCCGCAGGCCGCAGCACCTGGTGACTCCTTTCGAGAGTACGTCCACCCGCCCCGAACAGCCTCCCAACGCACCATTCCGGCTGGTAACAGTTACTCCGCGGACACACACGAAACTCGCACTTCGGCGCACGGCGCACCGGTCACACTGTGATTTCGGCCATGGGCGCGACCCAGGGCGCCGATTGCGCATGGTCGTCATCCCGCACCGAGCCACCACTCGGACGACACCCCATCGAGATAGCTGAAAGTATGCCAACATTGGCGGACTGCGATGTCGGCCCGACTGCTTACACTGTGCCGATGCCGAACTACAGCTTCCGGTGTCGCTCCTGCGGCGACACGTTCGAGGTGAACCGGCCGATGGCGCAGGCGTCGGATCCGGCCGCATGCCCCGCGGGGCACGACGACACGGTCAAACTGCTGACCACATTCGGGACCGTGGGCCGCGGCGCCGCACCCGCGCCGGCCGCCGCACCCCGGCCCACCGGTGGCGGTTGCTGCGGCGGGGGCGGCTGCTGCTGAGGTCAGTTGCCTTGGCCCGCAAGGGTATCGGCGACGCGCTGTAGCGCGTCGGCGATCCGGTCGCCGGACAGTGCCAGATCCTCGTCGAGCAGGGATTGGACGAGCAGGCCGGTGAACATCGCGTGCATCAGCGCGCCCGCGTCGACACCGATGTCGTCGGCGCCGAGGCCGAGCACCGAGGCCACCGCGGGCCTGGTGCGGCGGAAACCGTCGATGAGCCGCTCGGCGACGACCGGGTCGTGCTGCGCGCGGCCGAGCGCCACGACATAGGCATGGGCCAGGCCCTCGTGTTCGCCACGCGAGGCGTCGGCAGCGTCGACAGCGCGCCGGAAGCGGTCGGCCGGATCGGCGCCCGCGCGCACAACGCTCGCCCGCGCGGCTATCTCGTCCAGCCAGCGATCGAGGCCCGCGACAACGGCTGCGGTCACCAGTCCGTCCTTCGAGCCGAAGTGATAGCCGATGGACGCCAGGTTCGCGCCCGATTCGGCAGCGACCGCGCGGGCGGAGACCTGATCGACCGGCATCCGCGCCAGACAGCGCAGCGCGCCCTCGAGCAAGGCGGTGCGGTTACTCGGTTGCGGGCTCATGCTTCGACCCTAGAACGAATCTATACAAACGTATAGAATCAAGGAGACCTATCCGCTCGTGGAAGAAGACGCGCCATGACCGTCGCGCGTACCGTGGTCGCCTTGCTGCTGGCCGCCCTGCTCGTCTACTCGGCCCGTGCGAAATTGTCGGGGAAGCCCGAGGTCGTGGCGGCTTACGCCAGGGTCGGGGTCGAACGGCGAAGACTTCCGCTGCTCGCGGCAGTGCTGGTCGCGGCGGCGGGTGGTCTGGTGGCCGGATTGTGGTGGACGCCGCTGGGTCTGGCCGCCGCTCTCGGCCTGGTGGTCTATTTCGTCCTCGCGCTGATCGCGCATGCCATCCACCGCGATCTCGGTCATGCCGGACCGCCGGCGGTGATTCTGGGACTGTCGGTCGCCTGCGCCGTCCTGTTCGCCTGAGTGTCAGTCGCGCCGGTCGACGTGGCCGAGATCGCGGTCGGGGGCGATGCGGTCGCGGACGCGCTGCTTGAGGATGGCGATATCGGGAAAACCGCCGTCCGCCTTGCGTTCCCACAGCTGCTCGCCGTCGAGGGTGATCCGGAAGATGCCGCCCTGGCCGGGCACCAGCGCCACCTCGCCGAGTTCGGTGGCGAAGGTGGTCAGCAGTTCCTGTGCCATCCAGCTCGCGCGCAGCAGCCAGCGGCATTGGGTGCAGTATTCGATCGCGATCCTGGGCACGAGGTCAGTGTGTCAGGCCTGGAAGGTGCCGTCGAGGTAGACCCACGCGCCGTCGACCCGGACGAAGGTGCTCAGCTCGTGCATCGCGTCGCGCACGCCGTCCAGCTTGTAGTGGGCGATGAACTCGACGGTGCCGTTGTCGTCGAACGGGCCGCCGCGCTGGGTGCCGACGATCTCCAGGAAAAGCCACCGCTGGCCGGGGTCGAGTTCCAGGTCAGTGGGGCGGGTGTTCGGGTGCCACGACCGCAGCAGATAGTCGGTGTCGCCGACGACGTAGGCGGTGTAGCGCGAGCGCATCAGGGTCTCGGCGGTCGGCGCGGGCCGCGTGCCTGCCAGGATCGGTCCGCAGCAGGCATCGAACGGTTCGCCGCGGCGGCACGGACACGGTTTCGCTTCACCCATGCCGGTCATCCTGCCGGGTCGCGGCGCCCGTCGGCCACGCGGGCTCAGCCGAAGGGCTGGTGCGCCAGTGGGACCAGCTCGAGTGACCTGGCGAGGTCGGTGGTCTGATCGCGCCAGCGGCGCAGATCGGTGACGCTGGGCGCCATCTCGTAGTCGAGGTGATGCGCGGCCCGCGACAGCGCGGCCCACAGCGCGCCGACCTGCCCCGCGGTCTCCGGCCCCGCGTAGACACGCAAGGCGAGCAGCTGCGCCCGCATCGGACAGCGCATGAGTTCCGGGGCGATCTGCGCCCACAGCTCGTCGACAGCCTGCTCGAGCGCGAGCCGCAGAATCCACGCGACCGCCCGCGACCACACCCCACCGGCATCCGATACGGCACCGGACAGGAGATGTTCGGCAGCCTCCAGCCGTTCGGCCACCGAGGGGCGCGGGGTGTATTTCGCGCGTCGTGGCCTGCTCCGGCGGTTCACCGGGGCACCGCCGGAGCACCAACGGAGCTGTTCCGCGAGGTAGCCGGCTTGCCCCCGAGCCCCGTGGAAGCGCGGTAACGCACGGCTGTGCCACCACGGCGTGCATGCGGGCTCATGAGCGGACCGCGGCGGGTTCGTGGGCGCGTAACCAGGCGATGAATCGTTCGGTGTCGCTGATCAATTCGCGCATCGGACGGTCGATCGGCACGTGGGCGCCCGCGGTGGCGTCGCGCAGGACGCCGACCAGCCAGCGGCCGCCGACCGCGCTCAGATGCTTGTTGAGGTCGTCGACGCGGGCGCCGGGACCCATGATCGCGAGGGTGATCATGGCGCGGGTGGTGTGGGCATTGCGCACGCGCCGTTCCACTTCGGCATGGTCGAGGCCGACGGCGAGCAGTTCGTGGCGGGCCTTCGCCAGGCCGGCCGCTTCGATCGCGGATCGGCAGCACGTGGCGACCAGTTCGTCGGCGATGGCGGGCGGCAGCTGGGGTGTGCGCAGCAGGGAGCGGGCGTCGTCGAGGTAGCGGCGGACCGGGTCGCCGGTCACCCTGACCTCGACGATGGAGCGTTCGCGGCGCTGGACCTCGAGCACCGTGGCATCGAGCTGCATGCGGCGCACCGCCTCGGCGAGCCGCTCGTCGTGGGTGAACACGATCACCTGCCGGGTGATCGCCACCTCGGCGAGCACCCGGGCCAGCCCGTCGACCTTCGCCGGGTCCATCGCCTGCACCGGATCGTCGATCATGACGAAGCGGAAAGGACTGTGCGCCAACGTCGCCCGCGGCAGGAACAGCGACAGTCCGAGCGCGTGCAGCTCACCCTGGCTCATCACCCCGAGCGCCGCGCCGTCCACCTCGTCGACGGTGACATCGAGCAGCACCCGCCGCGCCGTCCCCGCACTGCCCTGCAGCCGGATCGCGCCGAGCTCCACATTGCTCTGCTGCCGCAGCGTGCTCCACACCCACCTGGCGGTGCTCTCCAACGGCCGCATCCGCTCGCCCCGGATCGTCGCCGTCGCCGATTTGAGCCAGTCGGCCGCCTTCTTCACCACGCGCAGCTCGGCGGCGTCGGCGGACACGGCGCGAGCGGGATCGAGCCAGGCGCGAATGCGCGGGACCAGCGGCGACCACACGGAGTCGAGCCGATCGAGCTCTGTGCGCGTATCGCGTTGCAGGGCAGCGAGTTCGGCGGACAATTCCGCATACGTAGCGCGGACACTCGCGGGCAGCCCGTCGTCGTCGACCTCACCGAGCTCAGCCCACACCGCCCATAGACGCCGAACCGCCGCAAGCCGTGCACCGAGAAGCGAAGCCACGCCTTCGCCCGACTCGGCTCCCCCGCCAGACTCCGCCGCGCTTCCCGCGGCTGTCGTACCGACTGTGGCTGCCCCACCATGCGCGATACCTACGCCAAGCGCGGTGCCTCCGTCGGTCTCCTGACGTCCGTCGGCAGCCGAAGCTTCGCCCGCCGATGCGGAGGTATCCAACTGTACAGCTATCGAGTTCGCGCCCAGTTCGGCTGGCACGCGGGAGGTGAGCGAGCGAGCGGCCGTCGTGGCCGCGTCGAACTCGGCGCGAGCGGAACGCAGGGCAGCCAAATGGGCACTGCGCTGGGTGATTTCGGCGTCGGCGGCGGTGAGCCAGGTCGCGTCGAGGTCGCTGCGGCCGCAGACCGGGCACGGGCAGGTGCCACTCGCGACGACATGTTCGCGGGCGCGGGTGAGCAATTCGAGGACGCGCAGATCCGACTCGGCGTCGGTGGTTGCGTGTCGCGACAGGTCGGCGGCCGCGTCGGCGAGGCGATCCACCGTCGCCGCGACCTCGGCCGCGTCGGGCAGGGTCAGGCGCAGGATCGCCCGCAGTCCGTCGGGGCCGTCGACGCCGAGCACCGAGCCCGCCACCGCGGCCGCCACCGCGTCGAGGTCGGGTTCGGGGGCCCGCAGCAGGTCGGCGACTCGGCGGGCGCGGGCGTCGTCGACATCGGCGAGTTCGGCCAGCAGGTCTGTTCTGGATTGGCGCGAATCTCGCACGGCGCGTTCGAGTTCCAGTTTGCGCAGGCGGATGTGTTCGGCGGCGGCGGCGAGTTCGTCGAGGCCGAGCAGCCGGTGCAGCGCGTCGAACAGGTCGCTCGGTTTGCCGTCGACCAGTGCGCCGAGTTCGCTGTAGGACAGGAACGGCCGGTACAGGTCGAGGCGTTGGCGCCTGCTGCGTGGATCGACCGGGACGGGACGGGCCGATCCGCGCTGTTCGGTCCAGTGCGCCTCACCCAGTTCGCTGCCGGGCGCCCAGTGGGTGGCGACCGTGAGCTCGGTGTTCGCGCCCGCGGTGAGCAGTTCGACCTCGATCCGGGCGAGGTCGGGTTCGTGCAGGTTGCGCCACCCTTCCCGCCACGCGGTCGACCGGCCGTCCCAGCGCCGGTTGCCGCCGGTCAACGCGAATTCGGCGGCCTCGGCGAAGCTGGATTTGCCACTGCCGTTGCGCCCGACCACCAGGGTGAGTCCAGGTCCCGGGTTCAGTCCCAGCGTGGCCGTCGGCCCGATTCCACGGAAACCGTGCACCGTGATCGAGCGTAGAAAGACGCCGGTGTCACCGGAATCCGGTGCGGCCCGGTCGTCGTCGGCTTCGGACAGGGCGGCCAGCACGCACTCGGCGACCCGCGCTTCCACGGCGGGGTCGGCCGCGAGCTCGCGCGCGACCATCTCGGCGATCCGATCCGAGCACATGTGCGACGTCCCCCTTCGCGCCCGCGCGCAACGCGGCGGCCGATGTGCCAGGCCGACGAGATCCTCCTCGGCAAACGCTACCTGATCACGGAGCGTTCGCCCAGGGGATGCGCAGCGCCCCAGCGAATCTGCCCGCGGGAGTGGAATGGCCATCGTGGTGCCGCGGCGGGCCCTCGATGTCCACCCCTCGCCCACCCCGGCGGGCAGCTCGATGAGGTGCTCACACCCGCGATACGCTGCGTTGAGCGGCGCGGGCGGTCCGGGCGAGCCGAACAGATCAGAATGCCAGACTTTTACGCAGGCAGCAAGTAGGGAAGCGCGAATCCGCCACAGCACCAGCGTTTTCCAGGAGATTCGTTTGCCTGGACGGCAGTTGTCGGTGGGCTGCTGTAGATATTTCGGCGACAGAGAACGGGGGAACCGATGACCGACCGACAGGCGCCGTGGACCGAGGACCAGGTCCGCGCTCTCGCACCGGACGCGAGCTCACTGGCTGCCGCACGCAAGCTGGCTGGTCGCTGGCGGGCGACCGGGGCCGCCGGAACCGCCGTGTGGGGCCTGTGCCAGGGCAGCGGGTCCAAGCCGTATCAGACGATCGTCGACCTGGCCGGGCCCGCGTACAAGTGCTCCTGCCCGAGCCGCAAGTTCCCCTGCAAGCACGCGCTGTCGCTGCTGCTCACCTGGTCCGGTGGCGCGGTGCCCGCCCAGGACGCGCCCGCCGATTTCGCCGCGGAGTGGCTGGCGGGCCGGGCGGCCAAGGCCGCGGCCCCACCGAAGGCCAAGGCCGCCGCCACGCCGTCGCAGGCAACCGTCGAGCAACGGCGGGCCCGGGTGTCGGCGGGGCTGACCGAGCTCGAGGTGTGGCTCACCGATCAGATCCGCACCGGCCTGGCCCAGACCGATCGCTCGTTCGCCGCCTACGAGGCGATCGCGGCCCGCATGGTCGATGCCCAGGCACCCGGTGTCGCGGCGACGCTGCGTCGGCTGCCCGCGGCGGTGGTGACCACCGAGCACTGGCCCGAGCTGCTGTTGCGCGAGTACGCCCGGCTGCACCTGCTGGTGCTGGCCCATCGCACCCTCGACGCGCTGCCCGAGCCGCTGCAGGCAGGCATCCGCACCCATGTCGGCTACCCGACCCAGGCCGAGACCGTGCTGGCCGAGCCCGCCGTGCGCGATCGCTGGCTGGTGCTGGGCATGCGGGTCAGCGAGGAGGAGCGCCTGTACACCCGGCGCACCTGGCTGCGGGCGCGCGGCAGCGGGCGTTGGGCCGTGCTGATCGAACATTCCTTCGGCACACCGAATTTCACCGGCGAGGTGCCGGTGCCCGGCCACGAGGTGGACGCCGACCTGCACTACTACCCCGGCGCGGCGCCATTGCGCGTCCAGTGGGGAACCCGCCACGGTGCCCCCGAACCCTTCACCACCGTGCCCTCGACCGATGGCACCACGATCGATGACGCGCTGGATGCCTACGCGGGCGCGCTGAGCAACGATCCCTGGCTGCGTGCCTGGCCCGCGCTGCTGACCGAGGTCGTGCCGGTGCTCGGAGAGCATGGCTGGCAGCTCGTCGACGCTGACGGCGTGGCCTTGCCGTTGTCGGCGGGGGCGCGGCCGTGGCGGCTGATCGCCGTGTCGGGTGGTCATCCAGTGTCGGTCACCGGCGAATGGCGCGCCGACGGGTTCGACCCGATCTCGGTATTCGCGGCGGGCGAGGTGACCGATCTGGAGACGGAGTTCCCGACGCAGTCCGCGGCGACTCCCGAACTGGCCGACCTGGTTTCGGTCGCCCTGCTCGGCACCGCCCGCCGCAATGCCGACAGTGTGGAACTGGCCGGTGCCGTCGCGGCCGCGGTGCCGCAGCGCTCCGGCGAGCCGGCCGTCCGGCTGCTCGATACCGCGGCACTGCAGGATCTGTATCTGCGCGGTGGTCGCTTGCCCGGCTCGGCGCCGAAACCCGACCCCGCCTCGGATGATCCGCGGCGCCTGCTGCCGAGGCAGGCCGCCGATCGGCTCCGCCGCCTGCTGGCCGACAAGTCGGCGTTCCTGCCCGAATGGTTCGCTGCCGCAGAGCCCTTCGACTTCCGGCTGCCGGATGTGTTGTGCGTCCAAGTGCTCACCGCGGCGTCCGACAGCGGCCTGCGCGCGCCGTTGCTCCGGCTGGCAGGTCGGCGCGGCCGCTGGCTCGCGGCACGTAATCCCGCGTGGTCGGGTTTGCTGGATTCGTTCCCGGTCGATCGATCCGTGACGGTCGAGCCTGCCGTTAGAAGATCTGAATCTGCTGGTACACAAGATCTCTGGTTGTTCGGCGCCCCTGGCGAGCGCAAGGACTGGCTGGCACAGTTGCGCCGGACCGATCCCACCGCCGCCCGCGAGACGCTGAGCGCTGCCTGGGCCAAGGAGTCCGGTCCGATCAAGGCCGAACTGCTGGCACTGCTCGGCGCCGGACTGAGCCTCGACGACGAACCCTTGCTCGAGCGGGCCCTGGACGACCGCCGCGGCGATGTCCGGCGCACCGCGGCGGGACTGCTCGCCCGGCTGCCGGGCTCGGCGTTCGGGCAGCGGATGGCGGCGCTGGTGTCGTCGTGGGTCCGGGTGGACCCAGACGGCACGGTCGCAGTCACGGTGCCCGCGGAAGTCGACGCCGAGGCCAGGCGCGACGGCATCACCGATAGCACCGATCAACCCAAGATGCGCTGGGACACCCCCGATTCGACGGTGAAGACCCTGCACCAGGCGATCGCGGCGACACCACTGACCGCGTGGGCATCAGTCGTCCCCGGCACCGCGGCGGCCGCACCGACCAGTACGCCACCGTCCGGCGCCGTGCGGGGCGTGCAGAGCTCCGCCGAGGCGGTTCCCGGTGCCGGGTGCGGTGTGCCGGATTCCGCCGAGGCGGTTGACGGCAGCAGGGTCGACACCGCGACCGCCGCGCTGACCATCGCACTCCCGCCGCGTTACGCCAAGGCGATCGTCGACGGCTGGGTCGACGCCACCCTCGCCCAGCGCGATACCACTTGGGCCCGAGCGCTGTTCGCGCATGCGACGCCGACCGAACAAGCCGTGCTGCGCCGCCGCGAACTGTTCACCTTGCTCGATGCCGCCGATCGGATCGAGCATGTGCTCGACCTCGATGCGCACCAGCTCACCGAACTGCACGCGATCCTGCCCGGCCTCGACCATCCCTGGCCGCGGCAGGTCGCCGACCACGTGCTGCGGTTGCTCGGCGAACGCGCCCGCACCACGGCCCGTCAGCCGCATGCCACCGCCGGCGTGTACACCGACCGCGCCCTGCTCACCGCCGCGGGCGTGCACCTGCCTGTCGACCTGGCGACCCGCGTCACCGCGCTCGCCGGCACCACCGAGGACCCCGCCTGGCAACAGGCCTTCCGCCGACTCGCCCACGATCTCACCGACCGCGCGACCATGCTCGAGGAGCTGTCATGACCACCACCGAACCGGCAACCACCCTGCTGCGTCCCCATGCCGAACAGGCCTTCGCCGACGAGCTGGCCGCGCTGGCGCGCGTCGACGACCGGCCGCGTCCGCCGTCCTGGCGGTTGTCGCCGTGGGCCGTGGTCACCTATGTGCTCGGCGGGACGCTCGACGACGGCACCGTCATCACGCCCAAATATGTCGGGCCGCGCCGGCTGATGGAGGTGGCCGTCGCGACCCTGGCCACCGACCGCGCGCTGCTGCTGCTCGGTGTGCCCGGCACGGCGAAGACCTGGGTATCCGAACACCTCTCGGCCGCGATCAGTGGCGAGTCGACCCTGTTGGTGCAGGGCACCTCCGGCACCGCGGAGGAAGCGATCCGCTACGGCTGGAACTACGCCCGGCTGCTCGCCGAGGGGCCGAGCGATGCCGCGCTGGTCGCCTCGCCGGTGATGACCGCCATGCGGACCGGGGCGATCGCCCGGATCGAGGAACTCACCCGGATCCCCTCCGACGTGCAGGACGCGCTGATCACCATCCTGTCCGAGAAAACGCTGCCGGTGCCCGAGCTCGGTGCGGAAGTGCAGGCGGCCAAGGGGTTCAACGTGATCGCCACGGCCAACGACCGCGACCGCGGTGTGAACGACCTGTCCTCGGCGCTGCGCCGCCGCTTCAACACCGTGGTGCTGCCGCTGCCCGCCGACGAGGATTCCGAGGTCGCCATCGTCAGCAGGCGCGTCGAACAGCTCGGCGCCGCACTGGAACTGCCGACGGTGCCCGCCGCCGCCGAGGAGGTGCGCCGGGTCGTGCGCGTGTTCCGCGAATTGCGCTCCGGAATCACCGCCGACGGCCGCACCAAACTCAAGTCGCCCTCGGGCACCCTGTCCACCGCCGAGGCGATCTCGGTCATCACCAACGGCCTGGCTCTGTCGGCCCACTTCGGCGACGGCGTCCTACGCGCCTCCGACATCGCCGGCGCCGTCCTCGGTTCGGTGATCAAGGACCCCGTCGCCGACTCGGTGATCTGGACCGAATACCTCGAGGCCGTGGTGCGGGAACGCCCGGACTGGGCCGACTTCTACCGCGCCTGCCGCGAGATCGCGAACTGACGCCAGGCCGACGGGGAGGACGGAACAGACAGCACACATGGGGTTTTCGATGAGTGAACAGACCGGCGAGACCCGCGCGGCGAGTGCGGTACGTACTCCTGCGGGCAACTCCTGTGCGGGAGCCGACGCAGGCGCAGCCAACGATCCGGCGACCGATGCGGGCGGGGCTGAAGCTCCAGCGGTCGAAGCAGGCGTGGCGACCGAAACGAGCGCGCGCGCCGGCGCAGTTGCAGGTGCAGGTACCAGCTCCGATGCCTGCGCGAGTGCCGGTGCCGGTGCGGTTGTCGATGCCGATGCCGATGCCGATGCCGATGAGAGTGCCAACCCCGTGACGCGGGTGTTCGGCATCCGTCACCATGGGCCCGGCTCGGCACGGTCGCTGCGGCAAGCGCTCGAGGAGTTCCGGCCCGACGCCATCCTCATCGAAGGCCCCGCCGATGCCGACCCGCTTGTCGGATTCGTGGCCGCCGACACAATGACCCCGCCGGTCGCGCTGCTCGCCTACGTTCCGGATTCCCCTGCTCGCGCGGCGTTCTGGCCGTTCGCGGTGTTCTCGCCGGAGTGGCAGGCCATGCGCTACGGCGTCGACCACGCCGTGCCGGTCCGCTTCTGCGATCTCCCCGCGACGAATGTCCTCGCTGCCGACGAGGACTCGCGCGGTGACCGCACCGACCCGCTGGCGGCTCTGGCCTCGGCGGCCGGCTACGACGACGCCGAACGCTGGTGGGACGCCGTCGTCGAATCCGTGCCCGACAGTGCGGCTTTCGACGCCATCACCGAGGCGATGGCGGCCTTGCGCGAAGACTTCCCCGAACAACCAGCCGACCCCGCCGACACGACACCAGGATCCGGGCATGCCGCACCCTCACAGGAGGGCTGTCCAGTTCAGGAAAACTCTTCGGCAGCATCCGAATTCGGCTCCCTCTTGCCGGAGGATCCGGCGATCGCACCGTTGGTCGTCGATCAGCACACGCTGCGGCGTGAGGCCTACATGCGGCAGGTGATGAGGCAGACGCTCAAGGACGGTGCGAAGCGGCTGGCTGTGGTGTGCGGCGCGTGGCATGCACCGGCGCTGACCGGCGCATTGGGGCCCGCTGCACCGGATATGCGGCTGCTGAAAGGGTTGCCGAAGACGAAGGCGGCGTTGACCTGGGTTCCGTGGACGCATTCGCGGCTGGCGGCGGGGTCGGGGTACGGGGCCGGGGTCACCTCACCTGGCTGGTATCACCATCTGTTCACCGAGACCGAGCGGCCGGTGGCGCGGTGGCTGACCAAGGTCGCCGGAGTGCTGCGGGCGCACGATCTGCCGGTGTCGAGCGCGCACATCATCGAGGCGGTGCGGTTGTCGGACACGCTGGCCGCGTTGCGTGGCCGTCCGCTGGCCGGATTGTCCGAGGTCACCGAGGCGGTGCGGTCGGTGATGTGTGGTGGTGACGAGACCATGCTGCGGCTGGTGGTGGATGAACTCGTCGTCGGCGAGACTCTCGGTGGTGTCCCCGACGACACGCCGACGGTGCCGCTGGCGGCGGATCTGCGGGCGCGGAGCAAGACGCTACGGCTCAAGCAGGAAGCGCTCGCCCGCACCGTCGATCTCGATCTGCGCAAAGAGCGCGACGTCGAGCGCTCGCATCTGCTGCACCGGCTGCGGCTGCTCGGCATCGACTGGGGGACCCCGACCGTCGGCGAGGTCCGAAACACCGGCACCTTCCGCGAGACCTGGACGCTGCGCTGGGAACCGGAATTCGAGGTCCGCATCGTCGAGGCGGCGGTGTGGGGAACGACGCTGCGCACCGCGGCCGAGGCCAAGATCCTCGACACCGCGAGCCGTGACGGTGTGTCCGTCACCGAACTCGCCGACGCGCTCGAGATGGCTCTGCTCGCCGACCTGGGTGGTGCCACCGACGGTTTGATCACCCGGCTGGAAGCGGCCGCCGCCCTCGACCACGACGTCACCCACCTCCTCGGCGCCCTGCCCGGTCTGACCCGCACGCTGCGCTACGGCGATGTCCGCGGCACCGACACCAAGGCGCTGGCCCATGTCGCCGACGGCCTGCTGGTGCGGATCTGCGCCGGCCTGCCCGGTGCCGTCACCGGCCTCGATACCGATGCCGCCGAGGCGCTCCGGGCCCAGATCGACGCCGCGCACACCGCGATCAGCACCCGCGACGACGACCACGCCACCACCGAATGGCTGGCGACCCTGCGGCGCATCGCCGACCGCGACGATGTGCACGGCGCGATCGGCGGCCGCGCGGTCCGCCTGCTCTGCGACGCCGAACGCATCGACGACGCCGATTCGGCCCGCCGCCTGGCCGCCGCCCTCTCCATCGGCAACACCCCCGCCGCCAAGGCCGCCTGGATCGACGGCTTCCTCGGCGGCCGCGGCCTGCTCTTGGTGCACGACCGGGAGTTGTTGCGCCGCATCGACGAGTGGCTCCGCGAACTCACCGAGGACCAGTTCGTCGCCACCCTCCCCCTACTGCGCCGCACCTTCGGCTCCTTCGAATCCGGCGAACGCCGCGCCATCGGCCAAGCCCTGCGCGACACCGGCTCCGCACCGCCCACCCCCACCGGCGCCACCGCCATCGACCCCGCACGCGGGCAGCTGGCCCTGCGCGCCGCCGCCGCGATCCTCGGCGCCGCCGGATGACGACCCCACCGCCCGCAAGCAGCGAGCCCGTGCCCGGCAGGAGATCCCAGACCGGAACGGCGCGAGCCGACGCCCCGCTGCCGCACACGACCCCGCTCGATCACCAGGAGCAGCACGCATGACCGATATCGACGAAACCCATTCGCGCCGATGGCGGCTCGTCCTCGGCCAAGCCGCCGAAGAACAGCTCGGCGGTCTGTCCTCGGGCCCCGATCAGGCGATGGATCAGGCGCTCGGCGCGCTCTATAACACCGGGGAGGCAGGCGGGTCGACGAAAAGGTCCGGTGGGCTGGGGGGCTCGGCGCCCCGAGTGGCGCGCTGGCTCGGCGACATCCGCACCTACTTTCCCGCGACCGTGGTCGAGGTGATGCAGCGCGATGCCGTGCAGCGGCTGAATCTCACCCAGTTGCTGCTCGAGCCCGAGCTACTGGAATCGGTGGAACCCGATGTGCATCTGGTGGGTACGCTGCTCGGCCTCAACCGGGTGATGCCGGAGACCACGAAGGCCACCGCGCGGATGGTGGTCGAGAAGGTGGTGCGCGAGATAGAGCGGCGCATCGCCGCCAAGACCGTCGCCGCGGTCTCGGGCGCCATCAATCGCGCTGCCCGCACCCACCGGCCGAAGCTGCGCGACATCGATTTCGATCGCACCATCCGCAAGAACCTGGCCAACTATCTGCCGGAGCACCGGACCGTGGTGCCTGAACGGCTGGTCGGCTACGGGCGCAAGGCGCAGTCGATCCAGCGCGATGTGGTGCTGGCGATCGACCAATCCGGGTCGATGGCGGCCAGTGTCGTCTACGCGTCGGTGTTCGGTGCGGTCCTGGCGTCGATGCGCTCGCTGAAGACGTCGCTGGTGGTGTTCGACACCGAGGTCGTCGACCTGACCGAGCAGCTCAGTGATCCGGTCGACGTGCTGTTCGGCACCCAGCTCGGCGGCGGCACCGACATCAATCGCGCCATCGCCTACTCGCAGTCGCTGATCACCCGGCCCACCGACAGCCTGTTCGTGCTCATCTCCGATCTGTACGAGGGCGGGGTCCGCGAGGAGATGCTGCGCCGGTGCAATGCGATGAAGGAAGCGGGCGTCCAGGTGGTGGTCCTGCTCGCGCTCTCCGATGAGGGCGCACCCGCCTACGACCACGAGAACGCCGCCGCGCTGGCCGCTCTCGGCATCCCGGCCTTCGCCTGTACCCCGGACAAATTCCCCGACCTGCTGGCCACCGCCCTGGACCGTGGCGATATCACGCACTGGGCCGACACTCACGCTCCGGCCGTGTGAGACCGCGAGTTTCGCTAGGCTGCACAGCGATCGGGTTCGGTGAACGGGGTGAGGCGATGGTGCGGCGCGGAGAGGTGTTCGCCGGGTTCGTCATCGAGCGGGAGCTGGGGCGCGGCGGGATGGGCGCGGTGTACGCGGCCCGTGATCGGCGGCTGCCACGGCTGACCGCGCTGAAATTGATGCACCGTGACCTGTTCAGCGACTTCGAGATCCGGACCAGGTTCGAGCGGGAAGCCGATCTGGTCGCCCAGCTCGACCACCCGAACATCATCACCGTCTACGACCGCGGTGTCGACGAGGACCGGTTGTGGATCGCCATGCAGTTCGTCGACGGTGTCGACGCGGCGGCGGTCCCGGTGCAGCAGTTCGGGATCGAGCGGATCGCGCAGATCATCACCCAGACGGCGAGCGCCCTGGACTACGCGCACCGCCAGGGCGTGCTGCACCGCGATGTGAAACCGGCCAACATCCTGCTGTCCCGGACAGCGGGCGTCGGCGCGGGCTTCGACGAGCGCGTCGTACTCACCGACTTCGGCATCGCGAAACTCCTCGACGACACCGGCGGCCTGACCCGCACCGGCCAGTTCACCGCCACCATCGCCTACGCCTCCCCCGAACAGCTCAGCAGCGCACCGCTGGACCATCGCGGCGACCAGTACTCCCTGGCCTGCACCGTCTTCCGAATGCTCACCGGCAGCGGTCCCTACGATGCGCCCAACCCGGCCACCGTCATGCTCGGCCACCTCAACGCGGTTCCCCCACGTGCCAGCACCCGCCGGTCCGCCCTGCCCGCAGCGATCGACGCTGTCCTCGCCAAGGCGATGGCCAAGGACCCGACGCGACGGTTCCCCACCTGCACGGATTTCGCCGCCGCTTTCACCGAAGCCCTCAACCACCGAGCGCAGACCCCGCCGAGCGGCTCTCTGCCCATCGGGGCCTCGGCTCCGGTCTGGCCCGGCTCCATCCCGTCCACACCTGCCACAGGTCGCACGCCGGATTACCGGTCCGGCACCGACATCCGTGGCGGCGCCGTGCCGTCGACCAGCACAGAGAGTCCGTCACGCACCGATTCTCGGCAGGCTCGTCGGGCCGCGGAACCCGACCTGGCACGACGGCTCGACCCGACCGCGCGGGGCGAAGCGCCCGCAGGCCACCTGCCGCGGATCGACACACGGCACCCGGAAAGGCACACCGGCACTTCAGCTTCCGGTCAGGGCAGCGTCGGGAAGCAGGCCGGTGCGGGGCAGGGCTCCGCGTCCCGGCTCGAACACTCGCGGCGGAGCAGCGACGCCGTGGCCAGCGCGGCATCGGTGTGGTTGAACGCCGTGCACGGTTGCCTGCTGGGTGGCGCGATCGGCGACGCGCTGGGCGCGCCGGTGGAAACCAGGACGCTGCACCAGATTCGGGAGCGCTACGGCCGGAGTGGGGTGTCCGACGAAGCCGACGACCTGCGTATCTCCGAGGAAACGCAATTGACCGCGTTCACCGTGGAGGCGCTGATCCGTGGATCGGTGCGAGCCAGGTCGAAGGGGATCGGCGGTGCCACGATGGGACTGCTCCAACAGGGCATGCTGGTGTGGCTGCGCGGCCAAGGGGTGGGGCTGCCCGACCAGTCGGTCACGCTGCACAGCGCGCTCAGCGGATACCCCGAACTCACCGAACAGCGTGGTGTCGCGGCCTCGGTGTACGCGGCGTTGCGGGCGGCTGCCGAAAGTGGCGCGCCGACGAATCCGCTGGGCACCCGCGCCCACCCGATCAACAACTCGAAGGGCAGCGGCGCGGTGATGCGGGCAGCACCCTGCGGATTCGGCTATGCCGCAGACCGTTCCGGTGCCGCGCTCAGCGCGATCTTCGAATTAGGTTGCGATGCGGCGGCACTCACCCACGGTCACCCCAGCGGCTGGCTCCCCGCGGGCACCCTGGCCGCGCTGGTCTACCAGCTCTGCCGCGGCACCGATACCGCGACAGCCCTCGACCTGGCCCGCGCCGAACTCGCTACCTACCCCGACCATGCTGAGACCTCGGCCGCGCTCGAGGCGGCGATCGCACTGGTCGCCCGCACCACGAAGCCGGGCAGCGCCCCGGCCCCCGAAGATCTCGAGACCCTCGGCCAGGGCTGGATCGGCCCCGAGGCACTCGCGATCGCCGTCTTCGCCTTGCTCGCCGCGGAGGCCGTCGGCGGACCACCGCACCTGATCGTCCGCACCGGACTCCTGTTGTCGGTCAACCACTCCGGGGACAGCGATGCCACCGGCTCGATCGCAGGCAGCCTCCTCGGCGCCCGCTACGGTCGCGCCGCTCTCCCCCGCCGCTGGTCCGACACCGTCGATGCCCGAACCGCCCTGGACCGCCTCGCCACCGACTACTGCACCGAATTCGGCCTCACCCCACCCCGGACCGACGACGGACTACCCACCCAGGACTGGCGCGACCGGTACCCCGCGTAGGCATTAGACCAGGTCAACGCTGTTCGAATTCGGTCCCCGCGATATCGTCATAGAACTTCGGCCCCATCATGATTCGATCTTCTGGCGCGACTGCATCTCGCAACCGCTGAGCCTCGTCTAACATGCGCCGAAACTCCCTGATCTCCTCGGGTGTAGGAGCTTCAACGCCAGCCTCTTCAGGCGTGGAGAATGTCTTTCCCGCGACACGCTCACTCACGGTGGAGACCTTAGCCGGTGCAATCGCGAACTCTGTTGCCTCGCTGGTAGATTCCGACAACCGCATCCCCTAATCCGACCTGATCGCGAACGGGCTCGCCACCGACGGTGTCACCGGCGAGCCCGTTCGAAGATCTACAGGTCCGCGATGGCGGCCAGTGGGGGTGTGCGGGCCGCGCGGACGCCGGGCCAGACGGCGGCCAGGACGCCGACCACACCCGAGGCGATCAACACGGTGACCAATTGCGACCACGGAATGGTGATCTGGTCGATGCCCAGGTCACGCAGGGTGCGCAGGAAGCCGACGCCGAGGGCGATACCCAAGACCAAGCCCACGATGGCGCCGAAGATGGCGATCAGCATGGATTCCAGGTAGATCGTGCGGCGCACCTGGGATCGCTGGGTGCCGACGGCGCGGAGCATGCCGATCTCGCGGCGGCGTTCGACCACCGACAGGGCGAGGGTGTTGATGATGCCGAGCACGGCGATCACCACCGCCAGCGCCAGCAGACCGTAGAGGATGGCGAGCAGGGTGTTGATCTGCTTGCCCTGCGCGCCCTTGAACTGCTCGTGGTCCTGCACCTGCACGACGACGAACGGTTCGGTGGCCTTCTCCAGATTCGCCCGCATGGCGGTGAGATCGGTGCCGGGCTCCGCCTTCACCAGCACGAAGGCATTGGTGCGCAGGCTCGGCGGCATCAACTGCTCGTAGACGCCAGGGTCGACGACCATCGCGCCGAGCAGCGGCGAGTTGGCGAAGACGCCGCCGACGGTGAGCTCGAGCTTCTTGCTGTCGAGGCTGGTGATGGTGATCGTGTCGCCCACCTGCCAGCCGCGATCGCCTGCCTCGGTCTCGTCGACGAGCACCTCGTTCGCACCGATGGTGGTGGAACCGCTGAGCACGTCGATGTCCATCACCGGGTCGATCGGCCCGTCCGGGGAGGTGGCGACGATCTGCTCGTCACCGACCTTGAACGCGACGACCCTGATCCCGGTGACATCGCTGACCCCGGACACCTGGGTGCGCACGGCGTCCACCGCACCGAGCGGCGCGCCGATCATCTGCGGACCGGCGAGCACGTATTCGGCCTTCACACCCTTGTCGATCAGCACGCCGACGCTGGTTTTCGCCGAGGCGCCGAGGATGCCGATCGCCGAGACCAGCATCAGCCCGAGGGTGAGCGCGAACGCGGTGGCCGCGGTGCGGCGCGGATTGCGCACGGCGTTGTTGCGGGCCATCTGCCCGATCGCGCCGAACGGCCGGGTGAGCACACCGAGCACGAGCACCATCGGCCGCGACAGCGCGGGCGCGGCCAGCAGCACGGCCAGGATCAACCCGAGCGCACCGATGCCGACGGTCACCGCGGAGCCCTTGCCGGTGCCCTGCGCGCCGACGTACACGAGCACGCCACCGGCCACAGCCATGACCGCGCCGACGGCGGTCCGCACATGCAACGAGTCACCGGCGCTGGCGAATTCCGAGCGCATCGCCTCGACCGGCGGCACCTTCGCGGCACGGCGAGCAGGCGCGTAGGCACTGGCCACGGTCACGATCAGGCCGACGAGCAGGGCGACGATCGCGGTCCGCGGCAACACGGTCAGCGACCCGGTGGGCAGGCCGAGATCGAACGCGTTGAGCACCGCCGACAACCCGAACGCCAGCCCGATGCCCGCGGCGAGACCGATCGCGCTGCCGATCAGGCCGATCACGACGGCCTCGCCGACCACCGACCGGCCGACCTGCTGGCGGCTCGCGCCGATCGCGCGCAGCAATGCCAGTTCGCGCAGACGCTGGGCCACGATCATCGAGAAGGTGTTGTAGATGATGAACGTGCCGACGATCAGCGCGATCGCACCGAAGGCGAGCAGGAAGTAGTTGATGAAGGTGAGCGCCTCCGAGACCTCCTTCTTCATGTCCTCGCGGACCTCGTCGGCGTTCTGCACCTTGTAGTTGGGCAGGCCGGCGGCGAGCTGGTCGCGCAGGTCGTCGGCCGAGACGCCCGGTGCGGCCGCGAGGTCGGCGTAGGCGACGTGTGAGCCGTCGGTGAACAGCTTGCGCGCCTGCGGTTCGGTGAACATCACCGCGACCACGCCGCCGCCCTCGGTACCCCGCATCTCGTAGACGCCGGACAGGGTCACCTCGAACGGGTCACCCTTGGACGGGATGAGC
>NZ_JBHXMY010000045.1:0-20139 GCF_042720195.1 Nocardia sp. NPDC058497
GAGCTTCGCGCGCCCCCCCCCGGGCCGGGCGTTCCCGGTGAGTTACCCATGTTCATGCGAAATCAGCGCGCAGGGCCTTCTTGTCGATCTTGCCGACGGCGGTGATCGGGAGCGAATCCGCTTGCCGGACAACGTCGGGCAGCTTGTAGGTGGCCAGGCCGCGCTCGGTGAGGAAGGTCTTGATCTCGCCGAGGCTGGGCAGCTCACCGGTGACGACCAGGACGACACAGGCCTTTTCGCCGAGCGAGGCGTCCGGGAGGCCGACCGCCGCGGCGTGCCGCACGGCGGGGTGTGCGAGCAGGTGCTCCTCGAGTTCGTCGCAGGAGATGTTCTCGCCGCCGCGGTTGATCACGTCCTTGATCCGGCCGCTGACCACCAGGTGCCCGGTGGGCAGCTGCCGCACCAGGTCGCCGCTGCGGTAGTAGCCGTCGGGGGTGAAGGCGCGCGCATTGTGTTCGGGCGCACGGTAATACCCGCGCAGGGTGTAGGGACCGCGGGTGAGCAGCTCGCCCTCCTCGCCGGGTGCGACATCGTTGCCGTCGGCGTCGACGACACGGAGCTCGTCGGCGGGGGAGAGCGGGCGGCCCTGCGTGGTGCAGACCAGCTCGTCGTCATCGTCGAGGCGGGTGTAGTTGAGCAGGCCCTCGGCCATGCCGAACACCTGCTGGAGGCGGCAGTGCAGTGCCGGTTCCACCTCGCGGGCGTTGACCTCGGCCAGGCGGGCGCCGCCGACCTGGAGCAGGCGCAGCGAGCTCAGGTCGGCGTCCTCCCATTCCACCGCGGCGCTCCACAATTGGGCCAGCGGCGGGACGACGGCGGTGACGGTCACCCCGTGCTTCTCGATCGCGGCGAAGGCGGCCTCGGGGCTCGGGTCGAGGGTGAAGGCGATCGCGCCGCCGGTGGCGATGGTGCCGAGGATGCCGGGGCACGCGAGCGGGAAGTTGTGGGCGGCGGGCAGTGTCGCGAGGTAGACGTCGTCGGGGGTGAGCTCGCAGACCTGGGCGCTGGCGGTGGCGTTGTAGGCGTAGTCGTCGTGGGTGCGGGCGATCAGCTTCGGCAGGCCGGTGGTGCCGCCGGAGACCAGCATCAGCGCGATCTCGGACGGATCGACCTCGGGCAGTGAATCGCCTTCGCGGACAATCGAATCCAGCGCGATGAAGTCACCCGGATCGCCCGCGACCAGCACGTGGCGCAGGGAGGGAACCGCCTGCCGCACCGTGGTGGCGAGCTCGCGGTAGTCGAAATCGCCGAGGGTGTCGGGGATCAGGTAGGCCACGGCGCCGGAGAGTGCGGCGAGGTGCTCGATCTCGGCGCGGCGGTGCGCGGGGAGGGTGAGCACCGGGATGATGCCGGCCCGCAGCAGGCCGAACAGGGCGGTGGCGAACTCGGGGATGTTCGGCAGCTGCACGATCACCCGGTCGCCGGGGTTGATGCCGAGGGCGAGCAGGCCGTGCGCCATCCGGTCGGCGGCCGCGTCGAGTTCGGCGTAGGTCTGGGTGCCGCCGTCGGTGCGGACAGCGGGACGCTGCAGCTGGGTGCGGGCGGAGTCGCGGAGCAGGTCGCCGAGTGTGCGTCCGGCCCAGTAGCCGGCCGCGCGGTAGTCCTGGGCGGCCTGCTCGGGGAAGGGGACGTAGCCCTCGCGGTGGTCTGCCGCTGCCGATGTCGACGTCACGTTCTGCCTCGCTGCTCTGGCGGCTCGCGCCGCATGTTTCTGTCCTGGCCGTCCCGCGAGTCGATCGGGGCGGGCCGTGCTTCCGGGCGTGTTTCTCGCCCGGTCCCGGCCGCCCCGCAGGTCGATCGGCGTGCGCGTTCTCGGCCTTCCCGCTGGTCGATCCGGGATCGATGCGAGCTGGGAGCCCGGTAGCTCGGTGCCCGCGTCGCAGGCTAACCTTGCATAGGTTAGGCAACCCTATCTCAATGAAGTAGGCTGCCGCCGGGCAGTACCGAAATCCGTCCGGCCTCGGGCGGCGAGCAAGGAGTGAACCGGCAGATGGATACAGCACCCGCAGGCGTCGTGATCGACCGCGCCGAGATCCGCGCCGCGATCGCCCGCCACCTCGACCTCGCCCCCTCAGACATCGCCGACGCCACCGACCTCATCCAGCTCGGCCTCGACTCGATCCGCACGATGAAGCTGGCAGGCGGCTGGCGCAAGCGCGGCATCGCCGTCAACTTCGCCCTGCTCGCCGCCCACCCGACGGTCGACGCCTGGTTCGCCCTACTCAACGGCGCCGATCCCGACGACCTCGCGGCGAGCGCCCCCGAAGCGCCGAGCGCGACCGCTTCGGCCGCCGATGTCACTGCCCGCGACAGCTCATCCGCCGGTGACGTAGCGGCGACGTCCGCGGTCGGTGACGACGTCTCCGCGGCGGGTGGCCTGTCTACCGACGGGCAGCCGGTGGACGTCGGCTTCGGTTCGGCGGCAAGCGAATCCGTGATCGTGCCCGATGACGGCACGCCGTTCGCTCTTGCCCCCATGCAGCACGCGTACTGGATCGGCCGGTCCGATGCCCAGGAGCTCGGCGGTGTCGCGGCGCACCTCTACGTCGAATTCGACGGTGCCGATGTCGATCCCGAGCGGCTCGAGCGCGCGGTGGAGCAGCTGCTCGTCCGGCATCCCATGCTGCGGACCCGGTTCCTGCCCGACGGCACCCAGCAGACCCTCGACCGGCCCGGCCGCGCGGTGTACAGCGTGACCGACCTGCGCGAGGCGTCCGCCGGGGATGCCGAGCAGCGGCTCGAGGAGCTGCGGAGCGCGCGTACCCATCAGCGGATGGCGGTGCAGGACGGTCAGGTGATCGATATCGCGCTGACCAGGCTCGCCGACGGCCGCACCCGCCTGCACCTCGATGTCGACATGCTCGCCGCCGACGCGATGAGCTACCGCATCCTCATCACCGACCTGGCCCGCCTCTACCACGGTGAACAGCTGCCGCCGCAGGACTACACCTTCCGCCAGTACCTGGCCGAGCACCCCGCGGGCACCGGCGACGAGCACGCCCGCGACCGCGCCTGGTGGCAGGAACGCCTGCCCGAGCTGCCCGGTTCGCCGGAACTGCCACAGGCTCAGCAGATCTCGGATCCCAGCCGCACGATCCGCCTGCACCGCTGGCTCTCCCCGCAGGCCAAGGCGCAGGTGTTCGACGCCGCGCACGCCCGCGGCATCACCCCGGCGATGGCGCTGGCCTCGGTATTCGCCGAGACCATCGGCGGCTGGTCGGCGCAGCGCCGGTTCCTGCTGAACCTGCCGCTGTTCCACCGCGAGCCGGTGCACCCGCAGGTCGACGGCGTCGTCGGCGACTTCACCTCCTCGGTCCTGCTCGAGGTCGACGTCACCGAGCCCGCCACCGTCGCCGCCCGCGCCCGCGCCCTCCAGCAGCGCCTGCACGAAGCCGGCGCGCACTCGGCCTACTCCGGCCTCGAGGTCCTGCGCGACCTGGGCCGCCACCGCGGCGAACCGGTACTCGCCCCCATCGTCTACACCAGCGCCCTCAACCTGGGCGAACTGTTCGCCGACACCGTCACCGACACCTTCGGCGACCCGGTCTGGATCATCTCCCAGGGCCCCCAGGTCCTCCTAGACGCCCAGATCACCGAGGTCCGCGGCGGCCTCCTCCTCAACTGGGACATCCGCGAATCCGCCTTCCCCGCAGGCATGGTCGAGACCATGTTCACCCGCTACATCGATGCGATCGAGCGGCTGGGCGGCCAGAGTTCCGCACTCACCGATTCGCTGGGTGGAGCCGAAGCGGCGATTGCTGATGCGCACGGTGGTGCCCAGGCGGCTATGGGTGGGGCCGTGTCCTCGGCGACGTCCGGCGAGCAGAGTGGCCGGGTGGCGTCGAGCGCCGTGATCGGCAGCGCCGGGTGGCAGGCCGAGGCCGGCGTGCGTATTCCGGTGGAGCAAGCCGCAACTCGCGCGAGGGTCAACGCTACGGCGGGACCGGTGAGCGGGGGACTGCTGCACACCGGGTTCTTCGCGAACGCTGCCACGAATCCGTCGGCGCCTGCGGTGCTCTGGGAGCCCGCCGGGCAACTGACCTACGGCGAGCTGGCTGCCGACGCGCTGGCTGTCGCCGGTGCGCTGCGTGAAGCCGGTGTGGCACAGGGTGATTCGGTGGCCGTGCAGTTGCCGAAGGGGCCTGATCAGGTGCTCGCGGTGCTCGGCGTGCTCGCGGCCGGTGCGGTGTATGTGCCGATCGGCTTCGATCAGCCCGCCGCCCGGCGCGCGGAGATCCTGCGCACCGCAGACGCGGTCGCCGTGCTCACCGTCGGTGGTGCGCAGATTCCCGACGCGCGGGCGATCGACCTGGCCGAGGCGCGCACGCATCAGGAACCGTTGGCGCGCCCCGTCTTCGGTGATCCCGAGAACTTCGCCTACGTGCTGTTCACCTCCGGCTCCACCGGCAAACCCAAGGGCGTCGAGGTGCCGCATCGCGCCGCGATGAACACCATCGACGACCTGAACGAGCGCTTCGACCTCGGCGCAGAGGACCGGGCACTGGCCCTGTCGGCCCTGGAGTTCGACCTCTCCGTCTACGACATCTTCGGCCTGCTCGCCGCAGGTGGCGCGGTGGTCGCCGTCGACGACGCCCAGCGCGGCGACCCGGCCCGGTGGGTGGAACTGATTCGCCGCCACCGGGTTTCGATGCTGAACTGCGTCCCCAGCCTGCTCGACATGCTGCTGACGGCAGCGGCGGGCGAGCAGCTGCCGTCGCTGCGCACGGTGATCCTCGGCGGCGACTGGGTCGACGTCGCCCTGCCCGCCCGCCTGGCCGCGGTCGCCCCGGAGTGCCGGTTCGCCGGTCTCGGCGGCGCGACCGAGACCGCGATCCACTCCACCATCTGCGAGGTCGTCGGCGCCGAGGTCCCCGCCGAGTGGAGCGCGGTGCCCTACGGCACCCCGCTGCGCAATGTGCGGTGCCGCGTCGTCGGGCCCGCCGGCACCGACTGCCCCGACTGGGTCACCGGTGAGCTGTGGATCGGTGGTGACGGCGTGGCCGCCGGGTACCGCGCCGATCCGGAGCGCACCGCCGACCGGTTCGTCACCCACGAGGGTCTGCGCTGGTACCGCACCGGCGACCTGGCCCGCTACCTGCCCGACGGCGGCCTGGAGTTCCTCGGCCGCGCCGATCACCAGGTCAAGATCCGGGGCTACCGGGTGGAGCTCGGCGAGGTGGAGAGCGCCCTGCGCGCGGTCCCCGGCATCCGGCACGCGGTGGCCGCCGTGGTCGGCTCGGCCGCGCCGAAGCTGGTCGCCGCGATCGTCGCCACCCCGGACACCGTCCTCGACATCGAGTCCGTGCTCGCCGCCACCGCCGAGCTGGTGCCCGCCTACATGGTCCCGACCCGGCTCGAACTGCTCGCCGAGCTCCCGCTCACCTCGAACGCCAAGCCGGACCGCAAGGCCGTCCGCGCGGTGCTCGAAAAGAGCGAGACGGCAACGGAATTCGTCGCGCCACGGACCGACCTCGAGCGTGCGCTCGCCGCGGTGGTCGGCGAGGTCCTCGCGACCGAGCGGATCGGCGTCACCGACGACTTCTTCGCCCTCGGCGGCGACTCGGTGCTGGCCACCACGGCCGTCGCCCGCATCCGCGAATGGCTCGACGCGCCCGACACCGTAGTCGCCGACCTGTTCACCGCCCGCAGCATCGCCGGCCTGGCCGCGCGCATGCTGGAGCGGGAGTCCGAGGCGGGCACCACGGGCAGGCTCGAGGCGGTTGCCGCGATGTACCTCGAGGTCGCCGCGATGACCGACGAGGAGATCCTCGCGCAGTCCTGACGGCCTCCGAGCCGGTGCGAACCACGCACCGGCTCTTGCCGATTCGCGATTTTCGCAGGTCGCAGTAGACTTTCGCCAGTGAGTAAGTGGACTACCGCGAACCTGCCCGACCAGACCGGCCGCACCATCATCGTCACCGGAGCCAACAGTGGATTAGGCGCCGCCACCGCGCGGGCGCTGTCCGCCGCGGGCGCCAAGGTGATCCTGGCCTGTCGAGATACGGGCAAGGCGGAGCGGGTCGCGGCGAGCATGCCGGGTGCGACCGAGGTCCGCGAGCTCGACCTGGCGAACCTGAACTCGGTGCGCGCCTGCACCGACTCGATCGAGCGCGTCGACGTGCTGATCAACAACGCGGGCGTGATGGCGCTGCCGCTGCACCGCACCGCCGACGGCTTCGAAATGCAGTTCGGCACAAACCATCTCGGTCACTTCGCGCTCACCAACCTGCTGCTGGACCGGATCACCGATCGCGTGGTCACCGTCTCCAGCGGCGCGCACCGCATCGGCCGGATCGACCTGGACGACCCCAACTGGGAGCGCCGCCGCTACGACCGCTGGCTCGCCTACGGCCAGTCCAAGCTGGCCAACCTGATGTTCGCCTACGAACTGCAGCGCAGGCTCGCCGGTGAGGGCTCGGCGGTGGTCTCGGTGGCCGCGCACCCCGGCTACGCGGCCACCGAACTCATGTCGCACACCGAGTCGGTCCAGGACGCGATCATGTCGCTCGGCAACCGCACCCTCGCGCAGAGCGCCGAGCAGGGCGCGCTGCCGACCCTTTTCGCGGCTACCGCCGATATCGTGCCCGGCGCCTTCTACGGCCCCGACGGACTGCTCGGCCTGCGCGGCTACCCGGCCCGCTGCGGTAGCACCGGCGCGTCGAAAGACCGCGCGGTGGCCTCCGAGCTGTGGGAGCTCTCCGAGAAACTCTGCGGCCTGATCTGAAGTGGAGCTGTCTAGCCCGCCGCGATGATCGCGAGTGCCTCCTCGCGGCGGGCATGAGACCTCAGCTCGTCACCGAGCAGACGGTGCACCAATGCCGCTCCCAGCAGGGTGGAGATCGGGGGCGCGCCCCCGCAGGCCCGGCACGAGGTGAGTGAGTCCTCGAAGCAGTACGCCGCGCCGCGCGGGTCGTCGTCGAACACGGCCAGGTACCCGGTGGTCTCGGCCACGAGCGCGGCCAGGGTGGGGTCACCGAAGTGTGCCGCCGCGTGACCGGCCTCGTCCACCAGTGCTTCCGCGGCCGTGAGGTCGCCCTCGTATCCGGCCAGCACACTGTCGACGCACAGCACAGCCACCCGGTGGGCGATCGGCCGGCGATCGAGCACGCCGCGGAGTCCGGCGCCAGGCGGCAGCCCCGCCACGATCCTGGACAGGAACAGCGTGCTCACCATCCGCAGTGCTTCCGCTTCATGTCCCGGCACCGTCGGGCAGCACTCCAACGTCTCGCGAAGGGTCGGTGGCTGCGGCACGAGCCGCTCCTCCCATTCCAGCGAGCGAGGACCTGACCACCCGGCCTCGACTGGCACCACTGCAAGGTGGCCGACACGACGGCGGCC
This sequence comes from Nocardia sp. NPDC058497, assembly GCF_042720195.1. Classification (NCBI taxonomy): domain Bacteria; kingdom Bacillati; phylum Actinomycetota; class Actinomycetes; order Mycobacteriales; family Nocardiaceae; genus Nocardia; species Nocardia sp. NPDC058497. The sequence continues at coordinate 7,339 of NZ_JBHXMY010000045.1, forward strand.
GATTACGGATTCACGCATCTCTAACCTCGATGTCCTGGGGTTCTGGGCAGGACCAAGTGTCCGCGTCGCCGGCATCACCGGACCACCGGAGAACTACCTGTTTTTGGGTCCCCACGTACCCGTGTGGTCCCTGCCCCGCGGCGATTCGGCGTTGTCCAGCCTCAGCCGATCATGCGACGAGGTCGGCCACCTGCCGCTCCCGTTTGGTCAGCGGTCGCCTCCGAGCTGTGGGAGCTCTCCGAAAAGCTCTGCGGCCTGATCTAAAGCCTGGTGACCGGCATCACATTCGGGTGGTGTCACACCACGGGTGGCTCCCTCGTCCTCTCTGTAGAACCCCACAGCACGACGAAGGAGCCACCATGGAACCGCGCTTCAACCTCTACGCCAACCCCGTCGCGGCGAGCTTCGCCAAGCGACTGACCATGGCGAGCAAGGTGATCGACGACTCGACGCTGGACAAGGCGACCTATGAGCTGGTGAAGCTGCGGGCCTCGCAGATCAACGGCTGTAGCTACTGCACCGACATGCACTTCAAGGACGCCGTGCACGCGGGCGAGTCCGTGACGCGGCTGAACCTGGTCGCCGCCTGGCACGAGGCCACCGTCTTCACCGAGGCCGAGCGGGCCGCCCTCGCGCTGACCGAGGAAGCGACCCGCGTCGCCGACGGCGGCCACGTCTCCGACGACACCTGGGAGCGGGTGCGTAAGCACTTCGACGACGACCAGACCGGCGCGCTGATCGCCGCCATCGCGATGATCAACGCCTGGAACCGGATGAACGCCATCGCCCGCACCCCCGCCGGCGACTACGTGCCGGGTCAGTGGGGCTGAACAACCAGGCCCGGTCCCACCGCCCGGCTCAGCCGTCGATCGGCGACTATGTGCCGGGTCGGTGGGGCTGAACGACCCGGCTCGGTCCCGCTGCCAGGCAAAGGCGACTACGTGCGGTGTGGCTGGGCGAACCGATGCCCGTGTTCGGCCGCCCACTGCGAGAAGGTGCGCGCCGGGCGGCCGAGCACCTGCTCCACGGTCGGGTCGACTGTGTACGACTCCGGGCTCGACTCGGCGTACCAGCCGATCACATAGTCCGCGTCGGCCTTCGAGACGCCGGTCGCCATGAGCCGATCGACCGCCTGTTGATGGGTGATCCTGGCGAACTCGATGGGTCTGCCCGCCGCCTCTGCCAGGATCGCGATCCGCTCGTGCGGGGTGATCGCCGCGGGTCCGGTCAGGTTGTAGGCGCGGCCGTGGTGACCGTCCTCGAGCAGCGCCACGGCCGCGACCGCGCCGATATCGGCCTCGTGGACCACCGCGCTCGGGTGGTCGTAGGGCTCGCGCACCACGCCGTCGGCCAGGATCGGCTCGAGCCAGGTGAGCGTGTTCGACATGAATTCCTGTGGCTCCAGCCGCGTCCATTCCACCCCGGACTCGGCGATCGCCTGCTCGACCGGGCCGACCCCGCCGCCCCAGACGACGGTGATGCGGCGCACTCCCGCCTCGACAGCCCTGCCGATCAGTTCCGGCCCGAGCCCAGCGGTCACCGTCACATGCAGACGGTCCACACCGTGCCAGGCATCGTCGAGCGTGGACGGCACGGTGTGGGTGCCGGTGACCAGCTCCACCTCCGGACCGAGCACAGTGCGTGCGGCGGCGGCATCGCGCGTGACCGCCTTGACCTTCTCGCCGCGGCCGACGAGTTCGCGTACCACCTGGCGGCCGGTGTTTCCGGTTGCGCCCGTAACCAGTGTTGTCACAGTCGATTTCCCTTCGTCGACTACCAACGCTAAAAGCTCGAGCAAGGTAGAGGTCAAGGGTTGCGGGCCTGCTGTTTCGCCGCCGCGGCGGTGTGATGGTCCACACTCCGGGCAACCTAGCCCTGACCGGCGACGTTTTACCGGTGGTACAGTCCACGGCATGCAGCGCGCATATTTCTGGTTTAGCGAGCCGGCCCTGGGTGGGCCGGTCTGCGACCCTGCGCGCTGACCTCCTCCACCCCCGAGCCGGACACTGACCGGCTCGACGGGTTCGCGAAAGTCCGTGGGTCGGCCTCGAAGATAGGAAACCCACACATGACCACCGCAGCCGATGTCGACTCGCGGCATTCAGATCTGGATGACCAGCGCACCCTCAGCGTGAGCCCCCTGCGCTCGCCCGCCGAGGTCCGCACCGTCCACCCCATCACCGACGAGCTCGCCGACACCGTTCGCGCCGGCCGCAAAGCCACCGTCGACGTGCTCAACGGCGACGACGACCGCCTCATGGTGATCGTCGGCCCGTGCTCGGTGCACGACCCGGCCGCCGCGCTGGACTACGCCCGCAAGCTGGCCGCCAAGGCCGAGGAGCTGAGCGACCGGCTGCACGTGGTGATGCGCGTGTACTTCGAGAAGCCGCGCACGACGCTGGGCTGGAAGGGCCTGATCAACGATCCGCACCTGGACGGCTCGTTCGACGTCAACACCGGCCTGGGCATCGGCCGCAAGGTGCTCGTCGACATCACCGCGCTCGGCCTGCCCGTCGCGTGTGAGTTCCTCGACCCGATCACCCCGCAGTACATCGCCGACCTGGTCTCCTACGGCGCGATCGGCGCCCGCACCGCGGCCAGCCAGGTGCACCGGCAGCTCTCGAGCGCGCTGTCCATGCCGGTCGGCATCAAGAACGGCACCGACGGTGACGTGCAGGTCGCCGTCGACGGTGTGCGCGCCGCCGCGGCCAGCCACGTCTTCCCCGGCACCGACCTCGACGGGCGCTCCGCGCTGATCCGCACCACCGGTAACCCGGATTGTCACGTCATCCTGCGCGGTGGCAGCAATGGCACCAACTACGACGCCGCCTCGGTCGCCGAGGCCAAGCTGCGGCTGGAGAAGTCCTCGCTGGCCCAGCGCGTGGTGGTCGACGCCAGCCACGGCAACAGCAACAAGGACCACAACCGGCAGGTCGACGTCGTCACCGATATCGCCGAGCGGCTCGCCGCCGGTGAGCAGGGTGTGGTCGGCGTGATGCTGGAGTCGTTCCTCGTCGCCGGTCGCCAGGACCTGACCCTCGGCAAGGCCGACGAGCTCACCTACGGCCAGTCCATCACCGACGCGTGCATCGACTGGAACGTCACCGCGGCCCAGCTCGACCGGCTCGCCGCCGCCGTCGAATCCCGTCGCGGCTGAGTTCTTTCGCTGTATGGCCCCGGAACCCTCCGGGGCCACCCGGCTCAACCGCACCGGACCCGTGATCTGCGCGGGATACTAGCCGCGGATCTACGCCGAGGGTATGCTGGCATACCATGAAGCGCACTACCATCAAACTGCCCGACGACCTCGACAGTCGCATTCGGCACGAGGCTGCGCGACGTGACATGACCGTGTCGGAGTGGACGAGGGAAGCCCTGGCGGAGCATCTGCCGGGGCACGGTGTTCGCCGGTTCGGCGCGGCAGGCGCGGGCCGGAGTGGGCGCTCGGATATTTCCGAGCGGATCGAGGAGATTCTGCGCGGGGAGTGGGACCGATAACGCGGCTGCTGATCGACGCGGGACCGCTCTACGCCTACGTCGACGCTGACGATGCCCATCACCGGGCCTGCTTGGATCTGCTCCAAAACCACCGTGGCCCACTCGTCGTGCCGACACTGGTCATCACGGAGGCGGCGTACCTCATCGCGACTCGGCTGGGCACCGAAGCCGAGGTGCGTTTTCTCGGCGACTTCGCCGAGGGGCTGTTCGAAGTAGAGCCAGTGCGTCCCGCCGATTGGCTGCGGATCGCGGAACTTGTTGCACGGTACCGTGACTGGCCACTGGGTACGGCGGATGCATCGGTGGTAGCCACTGCGGAAAGGCTGGGCATCACCGAGATCGCGACGGTGGATCGCCGGCACTTCGGCGCCGTGCGGCCCAAGCACGTCGAGGCCTTTCAGCTGCTGCCCTGATGGCCGTCCCCTCATCGAGATGGGTCGTGTGGGGCGGGCGTCGACCGGGTGGGTGCGGTCCAGTGGTTTCGGGTCGGCAGACTGGTGGGTGATGAAGCTGCCTGAACTGCCTGATCTGCCGGTGCGGCCCGTGCTGGGGGAGATCGTCGAGACGCTGGCCGATCGCGGGGTCTCGGTGCTGGTCGCGCCGCCGGGGACGGGTAAGACGACGCTGGTTCCGTTGGCATTGGCTGCTGGGACCGAGGCGCGGGTCGTCGTAGCCGAGCCGCGGCGGTTGGCGGCGCGGGCGGCGGCGTCGCGGATGGCGGCGTTGCTCGGGGAGAAGGTGGGGCAGACCGTCGGGTATTCCGTGCGCGGGGACCGGGAGGTCGGGCCGAGGACACGGATCGAGGTGGTGACATCGGGGTTGATGGTGCGGCGGTTGCAGAATGACCCGGAGCTGGCCGGGGTCGGCACCGTTGTCCTCGACGAGTGCCACGAGCGGCATTTGGACGCCGACCTGCTGCTGGCGCTGTTGCTCGACGCCAGGTCGGGATTGCGGCCGGACCTGCGGGTGCTCGCGACCTCGGCGACGGTGGCGGCGGATCGCTTGGCGCAGCTTCTGGGCGCGGGCGAGCAGGCGCCGATGGACTCCCCGGGCGGGGGTTCGATGTCCGCGCCGGTGCTCGAAGTGCGTGGGCGGACCTATCCGGTGGATGTCCGCTACCTATCCGCGTTGCCTCGCGAACGGGTCGAGGCGCAGGTCGCGCGGGCTACGCGGGCTGCGCTGGCGGAGACCGGCGGGGACGTGCTGGTGTTCCTGCCCGGCGTCGGCGAGATCAATCGGACGGCCGGACTGCTGCGCGATCTGGATGTCGATGTGGTGCCGCTGCACGGGCGGCTCGGTGGCTCCGCCCAGGACACCGCGCTGCGGCCGGGATCGCGGCGCCGCGTCGTATTGTCCACGGCGGTAGCCGAATCCAGCCTCACGGTGCCAGGGGTGCGCGCTGTCGTCGACTCCGGTTTGGCGCGGGTGCCACGCATCGATCATCGGTGCGGGCTGTCCGGCCTTGCCACGGTACGGGTTTCGTCGGCGGTGGCCGAACAGCGCGCGGGCCGCGCGGGCCGCGAAGCACCCGGTTCCGCCTGGCGCTGCTGGCCGGAGTACGAGCACCAAACCCTCCCCGCCTACCCCGAACCCGAGATCCGTACTGCCGAACTCACCCGCCTAGCACTGGAATTGGCCTGCTGGGGCACCCCCGACGGCACCGGCCTCGCCTGGTGGGACGCCCCACCCGAAGGCGGCCTAGCCGCAGGCCGCGCCGTCCTACGCGCCCTCGGCGCGCTCGACAACACCGACCGCATCACCCCACGCGGCCGCGCCATGTCCGCCCTCGGCCTACACCCCCGCCTAGCCCGCGCCCTCCTCGACGGCGCCGCCCACGTCGGTGCGCGCGCCGCCGCCGAAATGGTGGTGCTCATGGACGACGACTCCCTGGCCCCAGGCGTCGACGCGGCCGCCGCCCTCCGCGCCCTGCGCGCCGAACGCCCACCCCGCTGGACAAAGGAAGTGCAGCGCCTGACCAAACTGGTCGCCACGACCGACCCGTATGGAGTTGCGAGCGCCGGATCGGTGGGGCAACCTGCGGATGTCGCCGCGCTCATGATCGCTCTGGCGCATCCGGAGCGGCTAGCTCGGCGGCGGGCGAACGGGTCTTCGTACCTCATGGCTGGGGGTACGGCGGTGACTTTGCCGCCGGGGTCTGGTCTTGGGGCGGCGGAGTGGCTCGCGGTGGCGGTGGCTGATCGCGATCCGGGGCGGGCCGAGGGGCGAATTCGGTTGGCTGCCATCGCTGATGAGGATCTCGCCCGGGAGGCGGCGCCCGGGTTGGTGATGCGGGCCGAGGAGGTTCATTGGGAGTCGGGTGACGTGGTTGCCCGGCGGGTGGAACGGCTCGGGGCGATCGTTCTGTCGGAAAGGGTTCTGCGCGAACCGGATACGTGGTTGCTGGAGCAGGCCGTGCGCGAGGGCCTGCGGTCCGAGGGACTCGATCTCCTGCGCTGGACCGACGACGCCCGCAACTTACGGCAGCGTCTCGGCTTCTTGCACCGCACACTCGGCGCCCCATGGCCCGCCGTCGACGACGACACCCTCCTGGCCGACCTCGATCACTGGCTCGGCCCCGAACTCGGCACCGCCCGCCGCCGCTCCGACCTCGCCCGCATCGATGCGGGCACCGCCCTGCGCCGCCTGCTCCCATGGCCGGAGGCCGCCCGCCTCGACGACCTCGCACCGGAACGCCTCGAAGTCCCCTCCGGCAGCCGAGTCCGCCTCGACTACAGTGCCGAACCGCCCGTCCTGGCCGTGAAGGTCCAGGAGATCTTCGGCTGGACCGACCCGCCGACCCTCGCCGACGGCCGCTCCCCAATCCTGCTGCACCTGCTCTCCCCGGCCCAGCGCCCGGTCGCCGTCACCGCCGACCTCCCCAGCTTCTGGAAAAACGGCTGGCCCCAAGTCCGCGCCGACCTCCGCGGCCGCTACCCCAAACACGCCTGGCCAGAAGACCCGACGACGATCACCGCCCACCGCGGCACCACCCGCCGCAACGCCCAAAACCGCTGACCCACCCTCGCCGAGCCGACGTCGCCCAGTTGGACGGTCGATCACCACGCTCTGGTGTCAGTATCGCCCGAGAGTGACCGCCACCAGAGCGTGGTGATCTTGGTTCACGATCCGCGGAGCGGCACTCGAACCCCGGCGACCGCCCGCTCGTGAGGAACAGATGTCCGGTTTCGGGGTGTCGCGCTGGACCGAGATAGCTCAGCGGGGGGCGATGTTCGGGGGCCAGGTGTCGGCCGGGCCGGGTGGGTCGGTGGAGAGGCGGGCCGCGTGCCATTCGTCGACGCGGGTGCCGCGTTGGATGCCGCCTAGGCGGGCGGTGCCCTCGTAGTGGAAGCCGTTGCGGCGGACGGTGGCGGCGGAGGGGTGGTTGCCGACCATGGCGCGCCAGGTGATGCGGGCCAGGGCCAGGCCGTCGGGGGCGAAGCCGAAGGCGCAGACCAGGGCGATGGCGCGCGACATCAGGCCGCGGCCGCGGTGGTCGGCGGTGAGCCAGAAGCCGACCTCGCAGACGCCGGGACTGCGGGTGTGCAGGCCGATCATGCCTTCGACCTGCCCGTCCGCGGCGGTGCGGATCGCCCAGACGGGCGCGTTGCCCACCCAGCCGGGTGCGACGATCAGGTCGAGGAATTGCTCGGCGTCCGAGCGGCTGTACGGGACGGGAATCGTCGTCCAGTGGCCCACCTCGGGGTCCTGGCAGCACTCGGTGATGCGGTCGATGTCGGCGCCGGCCGGGCGGGTGAGCCAGACCGTGCCGTCGGTGAGCGTGTGCTCGTACATCGTGTCATCCTGACAGGTCGACGCCCGGTTTCTCAGCAGGTTTTCCGGTCCGTAGGATCATCGACGATGGTTTCCCCGCTTCTCGCCGACCTGTTCGAATCGCATCGAGCGCACCTGCTTTCGGTCGCCTACCGGCTCACCGGAAGCGTCGGCGACGCCGAGGACGCGGTGCAGGAGAGCTGGCTGCGGATGGCAGGGGTGCACCAGTCCGAAATCGACGATCTGCGGGCGTGGCTGACGACGGTGGTCAGCCGGATCTGCCTCGATCATCTGCGCAGTGCTGCGGTGCGCCGGGAAAGCTATGTGGGGCAATGGCTTCCGGAGCCGATCGTCACCACGCCGTCGCGCACCCCCGATCCGTTGGATGTGGTGGTCCGCAATCAGGACAGCCGGATGGCGGCGATGGTGGTCCTCGACGCGCTGACACCGCAGCAGCGCGTGGCACTGGTCCTGCACGACAGCCTCGACGTGCCGTTCGACGAGATCGCCGAGATACTGGGCGTATCCGCCGATGCCGCACGGCAATTGGCGGTCCGGGCGCGCAAGGCGGCGGCGAAGGCGCCGGAACCGGTCCCCGACGACGTGCACGATCAGGCGGTCCACAAGTTTCTCGCCGCGTTGGCGACCGGCGATGTCGTCGCGGTGGCGGCCACCCTGCATCCGGACGCGACCTTCGTCGCCGATGCGGGCGGAACGACCAAGACCGCGCTGAATGTGGTGGCGGGAGCGGAGAAGATCGCGCGCCTGGCGCTCGGCCTGTGGCGCAAGCACCTGGAAGAACCGGGGCTGGACATGGGATTCGCCGCCGTGAACGGGCAATCGGGCCTCGTGCTCACCGATCCGAACTCGCCGTTCGGGCGGCCGGTGCGCGTCCTCGGATTCTCGGTACGCGACGGAAAAGTCTGGGCTGCTTACGATTTCGCCAATGTGATGAAGCTGTCGGGCGCGCGGCTACGCTGACCCCTCGCATCGGACCGGACCCGCGCGATCCGGTCCGATGCTGCGAGTGTCTACGGGTAGGTCGACCCCCACTGGTGGTTGCCGGTCGACGAGCCGAGGTTGTGGTCGCCGGTCGAGGAACCCATGTTGTTGTCCGGGGTCGCCGAGCCGGTGAAGTAGTCCACGATCGGGCTGCCCATCAGATGGTCGTGGATGAATCGCAGAGCGGAGCCGGCAACCTCCGACGCAGCCGGTCCGGCGATGAAATCGAGCAGAGGTGAGGCCATAGGGAGCCCCTTTCGATATACCACCACGCAGTGGTGTGTGAGGTAGAACACGGCGAGGCTAGCTCAGCCTGGGTGATCGCACAATAGCGCAGGTCAACCCCGCAAAACGTTTGTGAAACATACGTGTTCGCTATCGGTCGGCAACGTGCGCGAAAAGTGGGATACGCTGCGGAGATGTCGTCTGCGCCGCCCACAGTCACCCGTTTGCGCCCGTTCGGACCGACCATCTTCGCCGAGATGACCGAACTGGCCGTCCGTCATGACGCGGTGAATCTGGGGCAGGGATTTCCGGACACCGACGGGCCCGCGGGCATGCTCGAGGTCGCCAGGGCCGCCATCGCCGACGGGCTCAACCAGTACCCGCCGGGGCGCGGCATGCCGGTGCTACGCCAGGCGATCGCCGACGACCGCGCCCGCCGCTACGGCACCGTCTACGACCCGGCCACCGAGGTGCTGGTCACCGTCGGCGCCACCGAGGCGATCAGCGCCGCTGTGCTGGGGCTGGTGGAGCCGGGCCAGGAGGTGGCGCTCATCGAGCCGTACTACGACTCCTACGCCGCCTCGGTCGCGCTGGCCGGTGCGCAGCGGCGGACCGCGCGGCTGGTCGCCGACGGCGATCGGTTCGTGCTCGACCTGGACAGCCTGCGCGCCGCGATCACCCCGAAAACCCGCATGCTGGTGATCAATTCACCGCACAACCCGACCGGCGCCGTCCTCGATCGCGCCGACCTCACCGCCATCGCCGAGCTGGCCCGCGAACACGATCTGCTGGTACTGGCGGACGAGGTGTACGAGCATCTCGTCTACGACGATGCCGAGCACATCAGCATCTCCACCCTGCCCGGCATGCGCGAGCGAACCATCGTGGTGTCCAGCGCGGCAAAGACTTTCAATGTGACCGGCTGGAAGATCGGCTGGGTGTGCGCGCCCGCGCCGCTGCTCGACGGCGTGCTCGCGGCCAAGCAGTTCCTCACCTTCGTCGGCGGCGGGCCGTTCCAGCCCGCGGTCGCGCACGCGATCAACGCGGAGCTCGACTGGGTGCACGCCATGCGTGACGGATTGTCCGACAAGCGACTGCGCCTCTCGGCCGCACTGCGCGACACCGGTTTCGGCGTCGCGACCAGTGCGGGCGGCTACTTCGTCTGCGCCGATATCCGTCCGCTCGGCGCGCGGGACGGACTGGCTTTCTGCCGCGAACTGCCCGCGCGTCTCGGCGTCGTCGCGGTGCCGGTGAGCGTCTTCACCGACCACCCCGACGAATGGAAACACCTGGTGCGCTTCACCTTCAGCAAGCGCGACGAGACCATCGACGAGGGCGTGCGCCGCCTGCGCGCGGGCATGGCGGTGCGCTGACGGACTGCCGAGTCTGGGTAAGCAGATCGGCTCAGTCACGCGCAGGGCGAGCCAGCTGCGCGTGCCGCTGGTTGACGGGCCGATAGGCGGAAGCCGACGGTTCCCGCCGCGGCGAGCACTCAGCGGCGCGCGTGGCGAGCTGGCGGTGCGTGCCACCTGGTAGTGGCGGGCCAGCGGGCGGAAGCCGACGGTCCCCGCGGCGAGCGGCTCAGTCGCGCGCGTGGCGAGCTAGCGGTGCGTGCCACTGGTAGTGGCGGGCCAGCAGGCGGAAGCCGATCGCCCCGGCGGCGGCGAGTAGCCCGGTCCACGCCCGGTACAGGTCGAAGTGCAGCAGGGTGGCGGTGGTGGCCGCGCCGAACAGGGCGGGGATGGCGTAGAGGTCCTGATCGGGGCGCAGGACGCGCGGCACCTCGCCGCTGAGCACGTCGCGCAGGACGCCGCCGCCGATGGCGGTCGTCATGCCGAGCAGCGCGGCGGTGGGTGCGCCCAGGCCCGCGGAGTCGGCGATCACGGTTCCGGTGACGCAGAACAGGCCGAGCCCGATGGCGTCGGCGATCTCCAGCGGACCTTTGGTGAGCCGGGGCGAGGGCGCGATGAAGTACAGGACGAAGGCCGTCAGCAGGGACGCGGACAGGTAGGTGAGGTCGGTGAATGCCTCGGGTGGTGTGCGCCCGATCAGCAGGTCGCGCACGATGCCGCCGCCGAGCGCGGTCGCGCAGGCCAGGACCGCCATCCCGAACAGGTCGAGCCGCTTGCGGGCGGCGACCAGCGCGCCGGACGCTGCGAACGAGATCACCCCGAGCAGCTCGCCGCCGTGATGCACCGCGGTCACCGCGGAATCCAGCTCCGCCACCAGCACCCCAACGCTCACCGCTCACTCCTTCTCGCCTGATCCACCCAGCAGCGTGACACGCAGGAGTGCACCGGCGACCACCCGGCCTCACCGTGCCGCGCAGCGGGCAGAGAGCACACACGCGGGAAGCGGCTCGATCCGCTCGAATATCGTCACGTCCCGATCGGGCGGCCCGGAGTTCGTCGTCGGCGTCTCGCGGTGCTGACGGCGCGTACCTGCCGATCTTCGAGTGAGGGCGGCTCAGGCCGGTGCGGGCCGCGCCTTGTCGGTGGCCAGCAGCACCGCGATGGTGCCGAGCGCGGTCCCCATCAGGTACCGCTGGGTGCGCAGCCAGAGCGGTCGCGCGGTGAGGAAGGCGGCCAGGCCGGCCGCGCCGAGCACGATCAGCGCGTTGACGGTGAGCGCGACCGTGATCTGCACCGCACCGAGCGACAGGCTCTGCAACCACAGCGTCCCGCGCTCCGGATCGACGAACTGCGGGATCAGCGCCATGTACATGATCGCGATCTTCGGATTGAGCAGATTGGTCACGAACCCCATGGTGAACAGCCGTCGCGCCGGATCCACCGGCAGCTCGGCGGGCGCGAACACCGACACCCCGCCCGGCCGCACCGCCTGCCAGGCCAGCCACAGCAGATAGCAGGCCCCGGCCAGCTTGATCCCCACGTACAGCCCGGGAACCACCGCGAACACCGCCGTGATGCCCGCCGCGGCGGCCAGCAGATACACCCCGAACCCCGCCGCGACCCCGGCCAGCGAGATCATCCCCGCCCGCCGTCCCTGCGACACCGTCCGTGACACGAGATACATCATGTTCGGCCCCGGCGTCAGCACCATGCCGAGCGCCGCCGCCGCAACCCCGAGAACCGCTGTTGTCTGAAGCACGCATCGAGTCTGACCTGGTCAGCTAGGCCTTGTCGCGGTCCAGTCGAGGCCCGCTGGACCTCGGCCATCGCGCGGGCGAGGCGAATCGGCCCAGGCCGTGTCGGTCCCGGTCCGTACAATCGACACAGGCTGCCGAAGCGCCCATCGCGTCGGCACCCACTGGAGAAACATCCCGGCCGAACGCACCCCGCACAGGGCTGACGAGCCCGTTCGGGGCTGCCCCTCGCCCCAGCAGTCGAAGCGCACGCGCCGCAGGCGCGAGTGTCGAGTGCTGAGTCGAGGGTCATGAGGCCACGAAACCGCGGCCCCGGCCGCCGAGGAGCACTGTGACCGACGGTCCATTGATCGTGCAGAGCGACAAGACCCTGCTGCTCGAAGTCGAGCACGAGCTGGCGGGCAACGCGCGGCAGGCCATCGCGCCGTTCGCGGAGCTGGAGCGTGCGCCCGAGCACGTGCACACCTACCGGATCACGCCGCTGGCGCTGTGGAATGCCCGCGCGGCCGGTCACGATGCCGAGCAGGTCGTGGACGCGCTGGTGAGCTTCTCGCGGTACGCGGTGCCGCAGCCGTTGCTGGTCGACATCGTCGACACGATGGGCCGCTACGGCAGGTTGCAGCTGGTCAAGCATCCCGCGCACGGCCTGTGCCTGGTGAGCCTGGATCGCGCGGTGCTCGAGGAAGTGCTGCGGCACAAGAAGATCGCGCCGATGCTCGGTGCGCGCATCGATGACGACACAGTGATCGTGCATCCGTCCGAGCGCGGCCACATCAAGCAGATGCTGTTGAAGATCGGCTGGCCCGCCGAGGACCTGGCCGGCTACGTCGACGGCGAGGCGCACGACATCGGCCTGGACTACACCGACGCCAAGTGGCACCTGCGCGACTACCAGGAGATGGCCGCCGACTCGTTCTGGGCGGGTGGCTCGGGCGTCGTCGTGCTGCCGTGTGGCGCGGGCAAGACGATGGTCGGCGCCGCCGCCATGGCCAAGGCCAAGGCGACCACATTGATCCTGGTCACCAATACCGTCGCGGGCAGGCAGTGGCGCCGCGAACTGCTGGCGCGCACCACGCTGACCGAGGACGAGATCGGCGAGTACTCCGGTGAGCGCAAGGAGATCCGCCCGGTCACGATCGCCACGTATCAGGTGATCACCCGCAAGACCAAGGGCGAGTACAAGCACCTCGAGCTGTTCC